>JBHLKB010000087.1:0-8664 GCA_048887205.1 Candidatus Hodarchaeota archaeon | reverse complement strand
ATGGAATGATTTTTTAGTTTTATTCGTGGAGGAATAAATTATGGGCTAAAAACAAACATTCCACTACTAGAAAAAAATAAATTTTTTTCTAATATGCATTTAGTCACCTATCCTAATAAATTTTACTAATGTTTCGTCAATTTTATGAACGCTCTGTTCCATTATTGAGTGAATTTTATTTGTATGATGGCATTATGAGATTGTTTTATTTATATTTCTTTATTACATCCTTGTTTTAGAAATAAAAGCTAAAAGAATTCATAAATTTAATTGAAAAAAAATAATTTTCTTAAAAAATATGGAAAATAAATGGTTTTTTTTGAAAAAGATTATCCGAATTTTTTTAAAAATTTTTTATCTAAAAGTTACCATAAGAAACTAATTAAAATTTTATTAAGTTCTTAATAAGAATAAAATCTTTTTAGAATAATCCAATTAGTTTATTTTTCAAAATTAAGTATTTAAGAGCTGAATACATTAAATGAGACCCTCCGGTGCCAATTTTATTACATTAATTTGAACTTTTGTCTGGGATATATTATGAGTTCTTTTAAAGCAAATAAAACATTATTCTTTAATTTAATATTCTGTTTTAAACCTAAAATTTGTAAGTTTCTACTCCAAATAATGCTGCACCTACAGCTCCGATTAATTGTGGATTCGGTGGAATAAGAATATCTGCATTGAGTTCTTTTCTAAGGATTTCAGCAATGATACTATTATGTGCTATCACTCCACCAGTAAGGACTATATTACCCTCTAATTCAGTCATCTCAATTATTCTCTTGATTACTGAACCAAATGCACTCTTTATCAGATCTTCAACTTTTTCGCCTTCTTTAATTCGAGTTAAAATTTCAGTTTTAGCAAATACAGTGCAAAAACTTGCAAGAGGAATATTTGAGGTAGATTTAGTTGCTAAACTATTTAATTCGTTAAGTGGAATATCGAGACGATAAGCAATCTCTTCAATAAATGCACCTGTTCCAGCAGCACATTTTCTATTCATTTTAAACCTAATTATTTTTCCAGTCTTATCAAGCTTAATAACCTTAGTATCCTGACCACCTATATCGATAACTGTTATCTTTTCAGGAAAATAGTGATAAGCACCTTTTGCATGACAGCTTATTTCGGTTTTATTAATATCAGCGAAAGAAACCTTACTTTTTCCATATCCTGTAGCAGCTATATACCTTATCGAAGATCTAGATAATGCTTTATATGATATAACTTGTTCAAAAGCATAATTACTCGAATCTTCAATAGAAGTGCCAGTTCGTTTAATAAAAGAACTTACAATCTCCTTATTACTATTGATAACAACAGATTTAACATATGATGTTCCAACATCAATTCCAACAAAATAACTTCCATTAGACATGATTCAGCATTGATATAATCATTAGTTAATTACCGTTTAATAGTGGGAAGTTCACATCCTCTAATTAAAGAAACAAATATCTTATTATATGGGGTTGGAATTCCTTCGATTTTTCCATATTCTACAATTTTGCCATTGAGGAACTCTATCTCTGATGGTTGTCCTGCATCTATGTCTGCTTCCATTGAAACTCTATGGTGCCCTGCTTTATCCAGATAATTCATACCTGCCTCTAAAAAATCTGGATCTAAATTAATACCTCTTGCTTTTGCAACTGCTATTCCTTCACGTAATATTTCTTTACAGATATTCCTAGTATCTTCGAATTCCATTGTTTGTTTCATTGTGCTTCTGGTAGTAACACAAACAGGACTTATTGTATTAAGTATGCATTTTGTCCATTCATATTTTTTTATGTCTGGAGTAAAAACTGTTTCTAAACCCGTGGAATTGATGATTTCTGCTAAATTTTTAGCTTTTTCTTCGGCTTTATCAGATATTACCCCCAAATAATTTGGAGGGTTAAAAAAAGACATTCTGATGATTCCATCCTCTAATAAATTTCCCGCATAGTTAACTACAACTCGCAAAGTATTTTCTTCTCCCATATACTCTGCAATGAGCTCCTCAGTATCAAAACCATTTTGTAAACTAATTAAAGTTGTCTCAGATTTCACAACCTTCTTAATTTGCGGTAAAATCTCTTCAAGATGAGATGCCTTTATAGCAATAAATAGAGCATCTATTTCTTTATTTTGAAGCTCATCTATTGAATAACATAAGTTTTCTTTAGGGAATTTTATATTAAATTCTTGAAGATTTGTTAAAGTCAGTCCTTTCTTTTTTATTTTATCCATATGACTCTTATTTATATCAACAAGAACCACATTTTGTCCTGCTTTAGCAAGATGAGCTGCCAAAATCCCGCCCGTTGGGCCAACACCAATTATTCCAATTTTAAATTTTTCCGACAACTTTATTCACATGAAAAATATATAAAATTTCTTTAAATTGATATATCTAATAATTTTTTCATTAAATCTGATAATTTTTCTGCTGCTAATCTTCTTTTCCTTAGATTAATAGTATTTGCATCAATAAATTGTAATGCAGCAGGGATGCAATACTTCACACATAAAGGATCACCTTCACATAGGTCGCACTTTAAAATTTTTCTATTCTTATCTATTCCCACTCCACCAAGCGGACAAAACATTACACACAGTTTACAACCTACACACAATTCATCATCGATAAGCATAGCACCTGTCTCCTTATCTCTACTTACAGCACGCATAGGGCAAACAATCTCACAAATAGGTGTTTCACATTGTTGACAAATCATTGGTACATATAAACCAGCATCTTCCCATTTTACAATATGAATCCTTGCCCGAGTGGGATTACTAACTTTTTCATGAAAGATTGAACATACATTCTCACATAATCTGCATCCTGTACATTTTTCCGCATCGACAAATAAAATTTTTTGCATTTTTTATACCTCGATTCTAAATTATATGAGTAGGTTCCTTTTCAATTCCAAGTTTCTGAAGGGTACTCTCGGTTGGAACTCCATTATTATCCCATCCATGGAGAGTATAATATTCATCTAACATTTTTTCAAATTTTTCTCTGTTAATCTTCATTCCTTTTACTCGTGGAAGTCCTATAGGAGTTGCTTCCTTAAAATAACGTTCCGGCAGCATATCGTCTTTGCGTGAAAATCCTTCTCTATTATTAAACATTCTTTCAATAGTATAGATTCTTTTACCAACATCCATAAGTTGAGAGCTTGAATACTGCATCCCAGAAGCTAAATGGATTAGTTTTGAATATTCCTCCCATTTTGGAGCATGAACAGCTAAAAAAACCGTTTGAAATTTGCATGTACCAAGTGCATCTGTGACTGCATATAAGAGTTCTTGCCACCAAACCATGCGACTCTTCCCTTCGTAAGATCTGTAATCTGAAGACATCTTTCCTCCATATATCTCCTCCAAAAAATCTTCTGGTAATCCATAAAGATCTATAGCTGGACGCCCTCTCAAATGATCCGCACCTCTTGTTGAAGTAGTAATACCTAAGGCTAAACTTGGAGTAGGACGTTCATCTGAATGTAAATTACTCATACCCTTCACTTCAATAGCATAATATTTTGACTCCTTTCCTATTTTAGCTATTGCTGTGTTAAATCCATCAGCTAAAACATTTCCAAAACCTTCCCTTTGAGCTATTTTTTGAATAAGTTTAAAAAGAATTTTTTCGTTACCCCATTCAAGTTTTAGTCCATCTGTCATTTTTTCAGTAAGTATACCCTTTTCATAGAGTTCCATTGCCCAAGCAATAAGTCCTCCAGTTTCCAATGTATCTAAACCATACTTATTAACAAGATGGTTTGCTACAAGAATAGTTTCCATTTTTTTGCAATCCACCATAGTACCAAATGCACCAAGAGAAGTATATTCTGGGCCTTCTGCAAAAATAGGTGCAAAAGACCCTTCTTTTAATGTATATCGGTGTCGACAACTAACAGGGCAGCCGTAACAACCTGACATTCCAATGGTATATTTATCCATTTCTTCAGGTTCTATTTCCCAACCTTGTTCTAACTGATTTAACTGGAAATTTCTTGTTCTGATCAATCCTGTGGTGTTTGTAGTACTATATATTACGAGTGTCCCCCATTTTGATGCAGCTCTAGAATAACGGTTTTTCATAACCATATCAATCATTTCTTTACAATAATCTAATAATTGTATGGGATGGGTAAATTCTATATCCAATGTTCCTCGAGCTGCTATCGCTTTTAGGTTCTTTGATCCCATTACACACCCCATACCAGTTCGTCCAGCAGAATTTTTCATACCTGTTCTTACGTTCGCGAAACGTACAAGATTTTCCCCAGCTTCACCTATTACTAAGGATTTAATTTCCTCATCACTATGTTCTGAGCGTATTGATATTTGTGTTTTAATTGTATCCTTTCCCCAAAGATGGCTTGCATCTAATATTTCGATTTCTCCATCATTTATCCAAATATAAACAGGTTTATCAGCTTTTCCAGTGATTACTAAGTGATCAAATCCCGCCATTCTCATCTCAGGAGCGAAGAAGCCACCAATATTGGAATCTCCGATTGCACCAGTTAGAGGTGATTTCGCTGCTAGGTCACATCTGCCACTTCCGAGTGCTGGGATTCCGGTAAGTAAACCAGCACCTACAAGTAAAATATTTTCTGGGCTGATTGGATTAGTTCCAGGTGATAGATGATTGTATAAAAGATACATATTTATCCCTCTACCACCTAAAAACTGCTCTCGTATCGATTTAGGTATCTGTTTTTTAGTGATATTTTTAGTAGATAGATCGATATAAGCTATTTCTTTATTCCAGACTATAGATTTCCACCTCTACCTCTTATTTTTGCTAAACTATGAATCTCTAATTTTTTTGCTGCGATGGGAATTTGTGCCCACATTTACTACAGAAATAAATTGTGAAGGTAAGTTATAAGTAGTATTCACTTAAATAATTAATTTACTTTACTTTTTATTTATATCATTCATTAGATTTAAATATTGCAATGAAAACTAATAATTAATAAATCAATTTATGTTTTTGCAGTGTAAGCCATTTAAATATAATATATTAAAATGCATTATCATAGATAATTGCTTAATCCCTAAATTAATAAATATGGTGTGATTCAAATTTGAGTGAGATTTCTAAATGTAGATGCATGAATTGTCTTGAACGCTTCCCAGTTCAACCAAATGCTAAAGAAGCTACTTGTCCTCGCTGTAATATTACTTATAGGATCTCTTGGCCATGGCCAGGCCAACCAAAAGTTCGAGGCTTAGCAAGATAAAGTCAAATTATTCAAATTGTAATGCTAAATCAAATATTTCTGTAATATCATATATTTTTAATGATCTATCGACAAAATTTTTTGTCCGAGAAGCAAAACGGAAGTTTAATTGGCATTGTGGACAAGCTGTTGTTAGAATATTAACATTTAAAGGAAAAAAATCTTCATTTAATCTTGATTGGGTCGATTCTAAACTTACTTTATTGTTATATGTCCAAAGACCTCCTCCACCTCCGCAACATCGCGCACAGTTTCTACTCAATGGCATCTCAACTAGATTAAGATTAGGTATTGCTTTCAATACATTGCGTGGTGGGTCGTAGATTTTACTATGTCTCCCAAGTGAACAGGGGTCATGATAAGTCAGATTTAAATCTAAAGGTTTAAGTTTGACTTTTTCATTTTTAATTTTTTTTTCAAGAAATTGAGAAGTATGGAGGATTTCATATGGCATATGAATATCAAGAATTTCAGGATAAAGCTTTTTAAAGGTATAATAGCACCCAGAACAAGGGGTTACCAAAGTTTGAGCTTTTGTTTTTTCAATCCTTTCAATAGTATCGATCGCAACCTTTTTAGCTTCTTCAAATAACCCAGATGAAATTAAAATGTAACCACAACAACCTTCTTTATTCCCTAGAATTGTAAATTCAGTATTGATGCGGGTTAAAATATTAATAAATGATTCTGCTGTTTTTGGAACCCGTGTTGCTACAGTACACCCCAACCAGCAGAGAGTATTTGCTTTTTCTGGAAAACTTAAAGTAGAAATGTTTTTCACTCGTGAAAGACGCCGATTAGTAGGTATTCCAGCAGGGTCTCCGTGCTCAAATATATTATTAGCTGTCATTTTAAATATTTTTGGGGTTAAATTCTTTTCAACTATAAGGTGCCTTAAATAAAGTATTGCTTCATGAAACTCTAAATCTTGAAAACATTGAGCATAACAAAGTCCACATTTCGTACAGGTATATAGTATTTCAACAATCTTGTCTGAAAAGGATAAATCACCTTTCATAATTCCTCTAGTAATAAGCATCCTTCCCTTTGAAGACCATGATTCAATTCCGTTAAAAGAAGGGCTAACTGTACAATAACCGCTACATGTGGTGCACTTCTGACATTTATTTATAGTTTTTCCTAAAAACAAGTTTTGTACAGCAAAAGCAAGATTCCTATAAGTTCCATACGCTTTTATATCAAATTTATCAAATTGAGTAATAACCGCATCCTTATTTCCTATCTCATTAATACAATTTTTAAGCGTAGGAATCTCTACGTTGTCTAATAAAACTATATATTTTGATGATTTAACAGGGGTTTGCGATTTCATTTTACCCCTTTCAATTAATGTGGCACCCTCTTTTTCGATTAATCTTTTTACTTCACTTTCTTCCTTCAATGAGGAGACTCTAATAACAATGTCAGGTTTTGTATAAACTCTATCTAAAAAAATTTTTTCAAAAGAATAAACATAACAGTCTTCTAAATCTGTTAATATCTGATCTTCTTTTACAATCTGTTTCAATTGTTCAGTAATTTTATCTTTAAAATTCATTCATATTAAAATGTGATTTAAATATTAACTATAATATCTATTGTTTTTAGAATAGATTAAAATGTTTTTAACCTTGCTATTAACCTTTATAATTCTAATGAATAAAATTTTTAACAAAATCATAATATTAGAGATTAATGGCAAACGTCACATTAAAGTTAATAACGATATTTTCTACAGATGTCGGATTAACTCAGATTGATTATTCAGATGTTGAGACCTTAGGGGATGTAATTGATCAATTCATGTGTGAGCATGGTAAAAAATTACGTAAAACATTTGTAGATAATTCCGGGAATTTAGAAAGTCATGTGGTTATACTGGTAAATGGCAGGAATTATCTATTTTTAGATGAATTAAAGACAAAATTAAAGGATGGAGATCAAATAGTTATCTCTCCCCCTCTAGTGGGAGGATAACTCCTACAAGATTAATAAATTAATCCAATCTGCGATAACAGCAGGTTTTTCTTGACCTTTTATTTCAATTGTATGATGGGATGTAAATTTCATACCTCTTTTAACTAGCTCAACCTTTGAGATATATGAAACATCCCGAATATAAGAACCAACTGGAACAGCTGATATAAATCTAATTTTATCAAAACCATAATTAAGGATTGCTTTTGCATCCGTTACATAAAATTGCATTGAATCTTTTTCACCATCTTGTAAGGTAAAGAAACCTAGCATAGATAAAACGAAAAACCCATGAGCAACTGTTTCTCCATAAATTGATTTTTGAGCTCTTTCAGGATTAATATGAATATATTGGTGATCTTTAGTAAGATCTGCGAATTTATTTATAGCTTCTTGAGTAACTTGATACCATTTTGTGCGAAATTCTTTCCCGATATAATTCTTTATTTCAATAGCTTTGATCCTATTAACCATTTTTTATCTCGCTCTTTCTTTCTTTCAAACTTTTTTATTCATAATTACTTAAAAATGTTATATTTTTTCTAGAAATAAATTTCTTTTAGCTCTCTTCCAGTTGTTCAATAAAAGCTTCTATACTTGTTCTTGATTGCTCATCGGAAAGACATCTCAAGTCGTTTAAGTCTCCATTTATGATTAAATTAGGAATCCCAATATCTTTTTCGAGCCTTTGAGGCATTCCGTAACGAGCATTAGTATTATGTGGGCAAGTTTTAGCATCATGAAAGATGATACCGTCAATTTTAAAAAAATCTGCCATTCCATTAAGATATTTTTCTTTATATTCATCTGAGCGTACGATAAACAATTCAGTGTATGCTTTTGCCATACTTCTAAAAGGATCTCGTTCGTTAAAAGCTGAAAAAACCCAACTATTACAATAAGTTGAGGCAACTACACATACTTTAAGACTAGCAAATAGCTCAGAGTAGTGCCTCAATCTCCCCCAAATAGGCATTCCTTCCCAATAAAGTCGAAAATCTTCATCATCTACAGCTCCAATATGATTTTCTATTCTTTCTTGTAATTCTGTTAATAGGATTTTGTAGTAATCTACAGCTTGTTGAGTTCCTCTCATAACCACAGCAGGTCCCATATGAATGGTTCCATCAAAGAATGTGAAAGGTGAAGGTATGTTAGCAGCTGTATCTAAAACTTTTTTCCAGAGTTCAGAACATTTACCTGAGAGTGATACAACTCTTTTAAGATTATTTATATCAAATTTAATTGTTGATACACTCTCTAATTGTTTAACGAGTTCTTCCATTTGCTCTGATATAAATGTAATATGGGCTTCTGTAATCTCTCCTATGGTTCTTGGAGTAGAAATACCCAGTAAAGGTACTTTAAATTCCTTAGCATACCAATCAAACCAGTCCTGAACCTCTCGACATTGATTTGTATTAAATACTAA
>JBHLKB010000086.1:0-8703 GCA_048887205.1 Candidatus Hodarchaeota archaeon | reverse complement strand
AAATAAGTTTTAAAGAGGGTAGAGATTTAATTAGAAACAATATTGATAGATTTAAACAGCTAGTCGATGAATCATTAGGAGAACAATTTAAGTTAATAGAAATAATGACAGAGAGAGGTACATATTTCTGGGATTATGGAAATTCCTTTATGAAAGCTGTTTTCGATGCTGGAGTTAATGATATCGCTAAAAATAAAAGGGATCCATCAGAAGGATTTACCTTTCCATCTTATGTTGAAGATATAATGGGACCTATATGTTTTGATTATGGTTATGGACCATTTAGATGGGTGTGTCTTTCAGGAAAAGAAGAAGACTTAGACAAAACTGATCAAGCAGCTATGAGTTCAATTAATCCAGAAAGAAGGGCCCAAGATAGAGATAATTATTATTGGATTAAGAATGCTAAAAAAAATAAGTTAGTTGTAGGAACAAAAGCAAGAATCTTATATGCTGACGCTAAAGAACGTATTAATATTGCTCTGAAATTTAATGATTTAGTAAGGAAAGGCGAAATTGGTCCGATAATGCTCGGGAGAGATCATCATGACGTTTCTGGAACAGATTCACCTTTCAGAGAAACATCTAATATTAGAGACGGAAGTAATGTGATGGCTGAAATGGCTGTTCACTGTTTTACTGGAAATGCTGTTAGAGGTATGACATATGTAGTTCTTTCTAATGGAGGTGGAGTTGGTATTGGAAAATGCTTCAATGGAGGTTTTGGTTTAGTTTTAGATGGCTCTGAAAAAATTAACAATATAATCAAAAATGCCATTGAATGGGATGTGATGGGGGGTATAGCTAGAAGAAGTTGGGCTAGAAATTCTAATGCTTTTGAGACAGCATATAATTGGAATATTGAAAATGAAAAGAGAGGGCATTTAACATTACCATTTATAGTAGAAGATCAACTTTTAGATAATATTTTAGATGATTATTTGAAAAAGCTCAAATGAAAAATAAATCGATTTAAATTTTTTAATTAATTTTAAATTTGAAGAATATCTATATTTTGATTTAATATGATAAGAAAAGGGGCGTTTACTCATTTCAGATACGGAGTAGACCAATTAACTGTAGAAAAAGCTTTAAATATATCAAATGGCCAAATTAGAGGTATTCTAACTGATGATGTTAAAGAACGAATTATTAAAAACTATAATATTGTTCAATCTATTGCTAAAGGAGAACATTTAGTATACAGTATAAATACGGGATTTGCCTCTCTTTGTACTACTAGGATTTCAAAAGAAGAAACTGGAAAGCTACAAGAGAATCTTCTCAAGAGCCATAGTGTTGGAGTAGGTTTGCCAGTAGATTTTGAAATCTCTAAATTAATGCTGATCTTAAAAGTACAAGCACTATCAATGGGTTATTCAGGAATTTCATTGGAAGTAGTGGAACGAATATGTTGGCATATAGATAATAATTTTATTCCATTAGTTCCTGAACAAGGTTCAGTTGGAGCTTCTGGGGATTTAGCCCCCTTAGCGCATTTATTTCTACCTTTAATAGGATTAGGCTATTTATCTAAAAATGGTGATAATTATTTTCCAGCTAAAAATATTTTAGAACAACACAATATGGAACCATTAAAACTACAAGCAAAAGAAGGAGTTGCGTTAATTAATGGAACTCAATTTATCGCCGCATGTGCTATAAAGGTTATTGAAAAATTATCTAATTGTATCAATCATGCTGATCTCATTGGTGCTTTAACGCTAGAAAGCTATTTAGGATCTCCTCAACCCTTTGCTGAAAAATTAATTAGCTTAAGGCCTCACAGGGGAGCTGTTATTGTTGCTAACATATTCAGAAAATTATTAGAGAATTCTGAATTAGTAGAATCCCATAAAGATTGTGCAAGAGTTCAAGATCCCTATTCTATTCGGTGTATTCCACAAGTCCATGGTGCTTCTAGAGATGCCCTATCACATTTAAAAGAAAAGTTGGAATGTGAAATAAATTCTGTCACAGATAATCCTGTTATTTTTGGAGAAAATGAAACTTATAGTGGAGGAAACTTTCATGGACAACCATTAGCTTTACCAATAGATTATGTAAGCCTGGCAGCTTCTGAACTTGGAAACATATCCGATCGCCGTACTTATCTATTGCTAGAAGGTAAGTGGGATTTACCATTATATTTGATAGAAAATGCAGGATTAAATTCAGGATTTATGATGGCTCAATATACCTCAGCTGCTTTAGTTAGCGAAAACAAATCTCTTTGTTTTCCTGCAAGTGCAGATAGTATCCCCACAGGGGGTGGACAAGAAGATCATGTAAGTATGGGGGCTATTAGTGTTAGAAAAGCCCTCAGAATAATAAGCAATCTTGAAAAAATTCTTGCAATTGAACTATTATGTGCATCACAAGCATTTGATTTTAGAAGACCATTAAAATCTAGTAAAATTTTGGAAGCTATTCATGAATATATAAGAGCTAAAATCCCTCATTTATCTGAAGATACAATTCTTTCCAGTTATATAGATATTGCAATAGAAATTATAAGAAGTAATAAATTATTAATTATCGCTCAGAAATTTTTAAAGGCAGATTAATTTGTTTGTAGCATCAACTTATGCGAAAAAAGAAATTTTTTCTGATGTTGAACCAGATCTAGTTATTTTTAATGCAAACGAGCTAATTACTATGAATACTAAATATGGTGCTCCAAGAATTGGTAATGAGATGTCCGAATTAGCGATTATACAAGAAGGAGCATTAGCAGTTAAAGATGATAGAATTATTTTTGTTGGGACAACTGATGAATTAATGTCTAAATATGAATTTGGGAAAATTTCCACTAAAATTGATGCTTCAAATAAGTTAGTAACCCCGGGATTCGTGGATCCACATACCCACATAATCTTTGAGGGTACCAGAGAAAATGAACTATCTATGAAACTTGAGGGGAAAACATATATTGATATTTTAAATACAGGAGGAGGTATTTTAAAAACAGTTCGCGATACAAGACAAGCTTCCTTAGAAAAATTAGTTGAAAATGGAAAAAAAATTTTAGATAAAATGATGTCCTATGGGACTACTACAGTAGAAACAAAATCTGGATATGGTTTAACTACTGATAGTGAAATTAAACAGTTAAGAGCTATTCAAATTTTGAATGAGGAACACCCATTGGACGTAATTCCAACTTTCTTAGGCGCCCATGCCATACCACCAGAATATACAGAAAAAACTGATAAATACGTGGAATTGATTATTTCTGATATGATTCCTAAAATTGTTAAAGAAGGTCTTGCAGAATTTTGTGATGTATTTTGTGAAGAGGGAATATTCTCCACAAAGCAAACAAAAAGGATATTGAAAACTGCGATTAGATATGGTTTAAAGCCTCAAATTCATATTGATGAAATTGTAGATACTAATGGGGCATTATTAGCTTCTGAAATAAAAGCAATCCAAACAGGCCATTTATTAAAATCGAATGATGAAGGTCTGAAGGCTATGGCAGAAGCGGGAGTTATAGCTACACTTTTACCTGGAACTCCTTTTTGTTTAATGTTAGAGGAATATGCACCTGCAAGAAAAATGATAGAATTAGGAATTCCTATTGCCTTAGCTACTGATCTCAATCCAAATTGTTGGACAGAATCAATGCAAATGATTATTACGTTATCTTGTTATCATATGAAGCTCTCCCCAGCAGAGGCTCTCACGGCAGCGACCATTAATGGAGCTTGTGCTCTTCAAAAACAAGATGAGAGTGGAAGTCTCGAAATTGGAAAGAAAGCAGATCTAATAGTCTTTGATGTGCCAAATCATGAATTTTTACCTTATCATTTTGGAGTAAATCTAGTATCTAAAGTAATAAAAAATGGGATAATAGAAGTTGATTATGATTTATTAAGCTAATTTCTTAAAAATCAAAATAATATTCTAATAAGTGTTTTTCCTCGAGTTTAGCAGGTTTTTCAAGTTGTAGATAATATTCTAGTGAATTGAGTATAGCTTCTATAGGTAAAACACCAACTAATTCCGAGCCAATTACTGGTACACCATATCGAGCGGCTTCCAATCTCACTAGTTCCATTTGCCTATATAGTGGTGTTTTCCTATAATTAATATTACTAATCCCTACTTGAACATAATCTCGATTTGCTAATTCTGTGCCCATCGCCTTTATATTAACTAGTCCACCAGAGCGTAAATGAATAGATTTAGCGACTTTTCTAGCAACTCTAATATCTTTAGTACCTAGGTTAATATTAAAGCTTATCAAAGGATTTCTTGCGCCAGTTATTAATGCACCAGCAGTAGGATGAAATTCAGAACGGCCAAAATCAGGTTTCCGTTCTAAATCCGTTTTAATGGCGTCTTTAAGCTTTTCATATTCACCCTTTCGAATATTATCAATATTTTTTCTCTCTATTGTACGTGCAGATTCTTCATAAAGATAAACAGGTATACCTTCTTTTGCCATAGCTTCTGCAAATTTTATAGAAAGTTCAATACATTCTTCCATCGTTACATTTTGTGCTGGTACGAATGGAACAACATCAACAGCTCCAATTCGAGGATGTTGGCCTTTATGAGTATTCATATCAATTAACTCTATAGCCTTTTTAGCAGCATTAATATTTGCATTTAGAACCGCTTCAGGAGTCCCAACAAATGTGATAACTGCTCTGTTATAATCAGAATCATATTGAACATCTACAATACGAGTATTAGGTGTATTTTTTATCTCATCTACAATTAACTCAATCTTTTGATTATCTACTCCTTCAGAATAATTAGGAACGGATTCAACTATCTTCTTTTTTTCTTTCTCCATAAAAATAACCTTATTTATTCAAGTTCTTATTTAAATTAAAATCAAGGAATCATAATGAATATTTCTTTTTTTGGTAAGTCTTATCAGTAAAAACATATACTTTATCTTGTCCATTTCCAACTACTTTATCTTTTACCTCTAACTCTATAATAATTTGTTTGTTTTTTGTTCCTCTCGGTGATTTAGCAATTAATTTTTCTTTATGCTTAATTTTTTCGACTTTTTGATGTATGTAAGTGTCACTATTTTTACCCATGATTATGATGTCATCATTTATAGAGAGATATCCATTGTTTAACGAAACGGTTGTGAACCCTGTATTTTGATTGTATTTTTTAATTTGACCAACCTTTATATATCTGTAATGAGATAGATTTGCTGGTGATTTGTGTTGATGATCTTCTTCAGTCATCCTTTTAAAATAAAAGCCGGGAGTGAATCCTCTATTATATACTTTTTTTAATTCGGTAACCCATTTTCCTACTTTCTTTTTTGTAAACGTTCCATTATAATATGCCTCAATCGCATCTCGATACGTTTTAGTAACAATTTCAACATAATGTGGGTGTCGCATTCGACCTTCTATTTTAAAAGCATCGATCTTTGCTTCAATCAGATTTGGAATGTAAGCGATTGTACATAAATCTCTTGAATTCATGAATCTAACTCCATTATAAATATATTCATTTCCCGATTCTTCTCTTACCCACCATCTTCTCCTACATGGTTGTTCACAATTACCTCTATTAGCAGATTTTTCTTCAGTTCCACATATATCTTGAGAAAAGTAACATCTACCACTAATAGAAGTACACATTGCTCCATGGATAAATGTTTCAATTTTTGTGTATTTTAAATTCCTTTTAATTTCTTTAATTTTTTCTAATGATAATTCTCTAGCTAAAATTATACGTTCCGCTCCTAATTTTTCGTAGAATCTAGCTGAAAGAGAGTTTGATACATTACATTGTGTTGAAATATGAAACGGAATATCATTTTCTTTTGCAATTTGTACAACTGCTAAATCATGAACAATTACCGCGTTAATGCCTGCTTCCTTACTTTTCGCAATAATTTCGCGCAGATATTCGATCTCTTTATCATATATTAATATATTAGTGGCCAGATAGGCTTTTAAGTCATTCTTTTGGCAAAAATCTACCACTTTATGCAGATCTTCTAAAGCAATATTTTCCGATCGCATTCGCATATTAAATTTTTCAATCCCAAAGTAAACTGAATTTACGAACTGTGAGGCCGCTTTTATTGCTTTAAAGTTCTTAGCGGGCGCTAGTAATTCTACTTTATTCATCTTGATTTATTTATGAAATATTTCTCCTTGTATTATTATTATAAGAATATTCTATATAATTAATTTGATAACTTTTGAATTGTATTTAATTCGTTTAAGAATAAATTTTTAAATGTATTAAAATGAAAGAACTAAATCCTAATTCAAATTAATTAACCCTTATCTGGAAAAATTATTAGAAAAATTTCAAAGAAGGAATTAAAAGACTTATTAACCATAAAATTTAATTAATTTATAGAAAATTACGGAGTTTCCCAATTAAGATGAGGAAAAAATTTAAAAACTAACAATCATAATTTCTTTTCAAGTAAATTTTTAAGCAAAAAGTGGTTAAGCAAAAAAATTTTACTAGAACAAAAATCCTAAGAAGAGGAAAAGTTATGCTAATAACTAGTAAAACTATTAGGATAAAATTAATATCTCTTTTACTAATTACAATTTTCATATTGAATTCTACCCCCTTCTTTCTAAATTCACAATACATAAACAATACTGAAAAAATGGCCAATTTTGATAATAGATTAATTAAATCAAGTGATTGGGACGCAGTTGAATGTATGTATAGAAGAGAAATAACTTTAACTCCTGCCACACCTGAATCCGATTATCAGATTAGAGTTGATTTAAACCTATCTAATTTCAATTATTCAAAAGCTAAATCCGATGGAAGTGACATTAGATTCTATGATTTAAGTCAAAATATTTTGGATTATTGGATTGAATCATGGAATCCTGCTGGAAATTCAATAATTTGGGTAAAAATTCCAGCAGCAGGGACTTCTAAAATTTATATGTATTATGGTAATCCAACTGCTTTTTCATTGAGCAATGGTTCAAATACATTTATATTTTTTGACGACTTTGAAGGAACCAGCCTTGATCTTCTTAAATGGGATACTGAAATAGGCTCTTACTGTGGTATTACCGTTTCAAGTGGATATGTTAGACTTTATAGTGCTACCCCTTCTGCTTTTGTTGAATTTGCAGAAGTAGGATTTCATGATTTTGAAGGCCAACAAGGAGTTCCTTTTAGTAAATATTATACAAATGGTCATGCGATGACACACCCACTAACTGATACTTCTTGGTTTACGGGGGAGATTCGTATCATTAATTCTACCTATGCACCCTTTTATAAAAATGATATATTTGACTCTTTGGATGCAAGTACTAGGACTGGACCTTTACCTGTTCGGATTCTCTCGCATAGTTGTGTGGGTGGTTCAGGAAATCCTTATTGGGCTTATATATCTTCTCTTGATACTTCATTAGGGGTTCCTGGTAGAGCTGTAAGATTTGAAGGATGGGTAAATGTTGAAGATATTGCTGATTTCCGCGCACAATGGGTATTTGTTTTTAAATTCAATGATTCTAATCCTAATGTGAATATTGGAGAGGAAATTACAATTTATGATCTACCAGAGATAAATATTATTTCCCCAATATCGGGAGATTTTTTCAGTGAAAATCCGCCATTTTTTAATGTTTCCATAATTGAATCTAATTTAAATAAGACTTGGTATACCTTAGATGATGGTGCTTCGAAATTCATCTTTAACGGATCTGAGGGAATAATTAATCAAACTGAATGGGATAAACAAATTGATGGTCCAGTTAAAATTCGGTTCTATGCAAATAATACATCTGGTTATGAAGATTTTAAAGAGGTTATAGTATTCAAAGATACATCTGTTCCCATTATTTCCATTATTTCTCCAAATGCGGATGATTTTTTCGCTGAAAATCCACCAGGTTTTGATATTACAATAGCTGAACTTTCTTTGAATACTACATGGTATACCATAGATAATGGCGCTTCGAATATCACTTTTACTGGATTAACAGGAACCATTAACCAAACAGAATGGGATGAAGAATTTGACGGTCCAATTATAATTCGATTCTATGCAAATGATACATTTGGAAAAATAAATTACAATGAGATTACCATTTTCAAGGATATTACTGATCCAGTGATAAAAATACATTCTCCTTCATTTGGTGAAGTTTTTACGGTAATTCCTCCGGCTTTCAATGTTTCTGTTGATGAACCTAACTTCGATTCATTATGGTATACAATTGATGGTGGTCTAAGCAACCATAGTATTTCACAGTTCACAGGATATATCCATTCAACAGTATGGAATCTGGCACCTGCTGGTGCTATAACTATCAGGTTTTATTCAAAAGATCGAGCAGGTAATATAGGGTATACAGATATAATTGTTCAAAAAAGCATTCCACCACAAGATTTAGATATTAACTTAATTATTATAATTGTTACGATTATATCAATTGTAGGAATTGTAGTTGTAGGAGCAATTGTTTATAATAGAAAGCACATTAGAATCAAGCCACCTAAACCAAAAGCTGAGGTAAAGAAAAAAGATAGGAATAAAAGGGGGATAAAAAAAATTGCTGAACCACAAATTATTAATTGTCCATATTGTCAGAATATGATTACTTCGGATCAAAGATATTGTAAATTTTGTGGTGCAGATCTTAGAACATTATAGATTTTATAAAAAACTCCGTTTATTTACCTAAGGATGTTAACTAGATATTTTAAATTTAAATCTTCAAA
>JBHLKB010000085.1:0-8720 GCA_048887205.1 Candidatus Hodarchaeota archaeon | reverse complement strand
TGGAGAACATCAATAAGAATATCTAATAAATCTTGTGAAGAATAACCTCTTTTTGGAAATCGCTTATTTATTAATTGTATTATTCTCACTAATACTTTATAACTGGTCCGTTCTTTCCGACAGTTAACATGGACACATTTAATGTCTATACCTCTTTCTTCTGAAACTTTCTCTAGTATATCTCCGAATAATTTAACAGTAACAGTTTTGCCTATTCCCATTTTTCCTGTTATTAGAATCTTTCTTGAAACTGAACTTGGATTGCTAATTACACCTAAAAAAAGTTGAGATAATAGAGAAAGTTCTTTATGCCTATGCGGTAATTTTTTGGGAACGTAATTTAGATCAAGTTTACCTTCATCCTTAAATAATGAAGGTCTTTTTAATAATTCTTCAAAATACTCCATAATCACTTAACTAATTCATGGGATTTTATTGTGATTTAAGAAAATTATCGTTTATAATAAAGTACAGAGTATTAATTTTTTATCATAAAATTTTTAATATATATCCTAGAATTGAGCTAATTTTCCAAAAAAGCATGTAATGGATCTAATGAAACCTGATTTTATGCTTCACATTAAAAGAAGATCCTATAATTTTTATCAGTTTTATAAATATAAAGAATTAATCATATTTTATTACTGCTATATTAAACCATCCATCTATAATTCAATAGCGCACAATCAATTCTGTGATCAGCTTCTTATTCTTATTCTTATTGCCATTTATTATTAATGATAAGATAACTAATACTATAATCAAAATAGAGATAAACGATATAAAATTCATTTGAAAAGAGTTTTTAGTGTTAAGAGTTGTAGATATTGGAGTTTTATCAACAACTAACTCATAAGTAAATTTAGAATCATTAAATATTTTATGATTTGATACTGAAAAGATCAAAAAATTTTTCCCAACTTTTAAATGGGCAGAAGAAGAGATAGAAACACTTATTACCCCTGAATTATTTGTAGTATAATTATGTTGGTGTATCATCAAATTATTAAAAGATATCATAAACATTATCGTTTGATTATATAAATATAAATTCTTTTCTAATGACTCATCATAGAATTTTGCTTTAAAAATTAAATCCTCACCAAATTCTATATGATCTCTATATCCTTCTAGTGAGCATAATAAATTTCTTTTAACAATTCTAACTTTCACTGTTTTTAAAAAAGTAGAAACTGTATTTGTGGTATCTATTTGAAAATAGAAACTGAAAAATTTTATTAAAATGATGTTAGAATAATTTGTAAAATCAATATTCAATTGCTCAATTCCTAAGGTCCAATTTTTTTCATAAGATCCAATTTGGTTATATTCGGAGGAATTCCAAATAAGATTATCAAAATTGTCATATATTTGAATTTGAACATAAGCAATTTCATTATTAATGTTATAATTCAATTCCCAAGATGCATTTATTTTGATATCTTCATCAATAAAAAATGAAATTTTACTGGTATCTAAAAAATTCAAATTACAGTAATATGCAGTAGCAAAATTAATAATGCCAAAAAGATCTATCAATATCAATGTTGTTAGGATTAAACCGATTTTTTTTTTCACACAATATTTCTCTAATTTAATGTATAAAAACTAAAATATTTCCAAAGAAATTTATTTTAAGAAATATTTAATTATAAAATAAGAAATGAAGTAAATTTTTTGTAGAAATGGGAAAAGTAAGAACAATTTTAATTAAGAATGTATCGAAAGAATTAATAAATAAATATCCAAATGTGTTTACAACAGATTTTGAAAGAAATAAAAAATTACTGGATAAATATCTTGAAATAGATTCAAAACATTTAAGAAATAGAATCTCAGGATATATTGTAAATTTATTAAAAATTAGAAATAAAGAATAAATTGTTCAAACTATTATATTAGCTTCTATTTTATCTATATTCAAATGAATTTAAATAAAATGGTGATAGAAATTAGTGATAATATCAAAAAGATGGCAGAGCTTCTTAGATCTGGTAATACGATGCTAAATATCCCTTGTCCTATTTGTAATAATCCTATATTCCGAAAAAGAGATGGGAATACCTTTTGCCCGACTTGTAATAGAAATGTTTTAATTATCAGTAATAAAACTCTTCAAAACAATATAGCTAAAGGAAATGAAATACAAAATAATACTAAACAAGAAATAGCTAGCCAAAACCGAAAAAATGAAGTATTTAATTTATTGGAAGATGTGCTTATTGAAAAGATAGAAATGATTTCCGAGAAATTGAGAAATGAGGTTCAATTAAATTTAATTGAGAAATATACTAATATTTTAGTAAAATACTTTGACATTTTAAGATATTTTTCTTCTCGTAGAGAAAGAAATTAAGGTATTCATACATTTAATAAAAATTTCCTCCTTAGTTACTTTGTTTTGAATATAAAGCAATAATAATATAAATAAAGTAATGCTTCTGCCGGGATTCGAACCCGGGTCCCGAGGGTGAGAGCCTCGTATGCGTAATCCTAATCTCAGTTCATTAAAAACAAGGTTAGATTGACCGGACTACACTACAGAAGCAGAAAATGTTCATTTAGCCAATTTTTCAGAAGGTTAATATTAATAAATCCATATAATTTAAAAAATTTAATATAATCTAAATTCTCTATTATTGTTTTAAATCATTTTAAAGTTATAATTTAATAGATTAATAAATAGTGTAGTTAAGAAGTCCTTTAAATCCTGAAAAACTCATTTAATTGATAAAAATTGGCTTTAAAAGATTTACATAGTGATCTCTTATAGAGTACTCTGCAATGTTTGTGGCTTCGGATATTATCTTTTGTGTTAAAATTGCTTTTTGATTACATTCTTTAGCTAATAATTTATCTGCCAAGTAAATAACTGCCCCTGTTAAAATGAAAGGATTTCTTCCACCTCGACGCCTCAAAGGTAATTGTTTCAATATTTCACTACATTTTCCTATTAATTTATTTTGAAAATCGTTTTTAGACCATACAACTCCTTTTTTCACTAATCGCTCTTGTAAGCAGTTATGCTTTATCACGTCATCTACTAATCTAATTAAATAATCCTCGCTCTTATGAGGAGTTGAATCATTATTTAAGTGTCGTTTATACCTAATACCATCTCTTAAAATAAGTCTTGGATTTACTCGGTGACCGTAATTTTGAAAAGCTTTAGATATTTCATTAATTGTTATAGGAGCATTGTGATATTCTTTCCTTGCGGCAAAAAAGATACAAAAAGCGATTAATGAAATATTGTTAATTACTTTTTCTTCAATTTTTACTATTTTTTTGTAATAATAGGCCGCGCTATTACGGATATTTTTGGTAAGGTTGAGATATAATGAAATTTTGTTTAATATATTAAAAACTCTGTATTCTGTTTCATGATTTTTAATTCTTAGAAATTGAGCATAATTTTTTTTTAGTCTTCTAAATAACTTTTGCTCACTCGGGGGTAAAAGATTTCCACTTTTATCCCTTAAATATTTGGATTTTTCATAATCAATAAATGAACCTAAGCCTCCTATGAAATCTGTTCGTTCTCCTATTGCTACATATTGTTTATTCAGGTTATTTTTGTTTTTTATATCACTAAAAATAAATGCTGAATCTCTAAAAAATTTATTAAGTACTAAACCACAATTTTTACAAATTTTTTCAAAGCTGCTAATAATTATATTTCCCCCACACTCGGGACATTTTTCAGAATTTTTATTATTATTTCTAATTTGGTTTATTTCTAACACTAATATCTGTTGAATTTAAGTTTAAAGATCTAACCTGATATTATTTTAATTTTGTAGAATAACAATATCATTAACAAACATCGTTTTTCTATTAAATGAAATATTATTCCTAGGGGAAAGAGAGAGAAGATAAAAAATAAAAAAAGTAGGAATTTAAAATATTCAATTTAGAGGTATATTACCAAAGATATGAATATTAATCTCAAAATTAAAAATTTGAAGAAAATTAATTAAAATGAGTCAAGATTCTAATCATAAAGAAAAGATTAAAAGAAACCCCTTAAATAATTTTGAAATATTAAAAATAATTGCAACAAAACTCAGTAAAATCATAAGAGGGAAGCGTAATATTATGTATTCTGACATAATCAATCTAATTATTAGAGAGGGATATATAGGAAAAAAATATGATCAATTAATTTTATGGTGTAATTATAAAATTAGACTAGGAGAAACTTATGTTGATTTAGAATGATTCTTTGTATGTTTAAACAAAATTGTTCTTTATCTTTAAATAAATAATTTAAACAAAAAGTTAAAAAATCACAAAGGAATTATAAATACTAAATTATAATAATACGTATTAATATATTTTAATAAAAATTAATTGAATATTTTTTCATCAACAAATTCTCTTCAAGAGTTATATTCAAAGGAGCGAATTTTTTACTTTAAATTTAACAACTAAGGTAGATTTATTAATGGTTCGATTCACAGCAGATCATAAAGTCTATATAAAAATTTTATATTGGGGTATGGCAGGATCGGGAAAAACAACAATGGTAGACACACTTTATAGATATACTAAAGAAAATGAAATAGATATTGAACCTACAGGAAATTTAACAAAAATCTCTATGGCAAGTGGCTCTACATTATATTTTGATAGAGGCATCTTTCAATCAACAAAACAACAAAGTAGAGGAAAAGTTTTTTATCATGTTTACACTGTTGCGGGTCAAAGAAGATTTTCTCCATTAAGAAAAAAAATATTCAAGGGCACTGATGGAGTAATTTTTACTGTTGACTCACAGACTCATTTTTTTGAAGATAATATAGAATCTTTAAAAGAATTAAAAAATGTTACAAGAGGTAAATTAATTACGGAAATCCCTCTTATTGTAATGCTCAATAAACAAGATCTAACTGAAGTTATTGGAGAAGAAGATTTTAAGCAGGTTTTAAAAGATGAAAAACTTTGGTACGAACCTGATCACAAATTGTATATTTGGAATCCCATAATTTACAATACTTGTGCGCTCTACGAAAAACGAAAAAATATTTATCGTAGTTTTTCTGAATGCGCAAGAAGAACCGGGTTGTATCAAATATATGGTGATGGAGAGGCTCCAATTGGTAATAATTTTAAAGATTTTCGCGAATATTGAGCTTTATAAACTCTCTTAACCTTGAAAGTTTGAAATTTTAAAGATTTTCTAGTTTTTCTTAATTAACATTAAAATAAATAATCAATTATAAGATTATAAGGAGTTTATTAGGGTTGTAAAGATTCGATGAAAAAAACTAGACAAGGATGATCTACTGTAAGTAGGGATGATAAGTTATAGTTACTTTGAGGATTATAAAAACCTAAACTCCGAATATACGAGTCTCTTAATTTAAAATAAAGTATAAAAGCATTTCTTAATTTTTTTAAATAATAATGAATAAAAAACGTGAATAAAAACGGGTTTGTATAATAATATAAAGGATCGTTTACCGAAACAATTTTCGATTTTTCAAATGATGAGCATTTTAGGAATCGATGCTCTAGAAGTACGGAAGGTAAGAAATTTGCTAAAACAATTCTATTTACAAGGTTATATAAAAAGAATATCAAAGAATATGTACCAAAAAGTAGAAAAAGAGAATATAAGAACAAGTTAATTGAAAATACATAAATTAAGCTTCAATTGTGGAAATAAGAATTTTATTAATTGATTAAATGAATTTAAAATTCCTTCTCCTTTTGTAGCTATTGTCTCCTTTAGAGCAATATGATTAAACCTGTTAATCTCGACATAGGGCAAAATATCTTTTTTTCTTAGCAATTCTTTTTGAAATAAATCACATTTATTTAATGAAATTACGATCGGAATATTATAAAATTCGGATCCGAATAATATCTTTAATTCATTCCAAGATCGTGTATTGTGTTCTAAACATTCAATTTGAGAATCAACAACGAATATTATCCCATCTACTCCATTTAATGTTGCTGGCCGAGTACTAGCATAAAAATCTTGGCCAGTGGCTGAGTAAATTAAGAATTTAATCCCCCATTCTGTTCCTTTAAAATGTAAAACTCCAAAATCAAAAAATAATGTACGCCCGACTGAACTGTCTATAGATTTCACTGTATGTCCTTTATTGAAATATGAAAAAAGAGCTTTTATCGATGTAGTTTTCCCTGACATTGCTGGACCATAATATACTATTTTAACTTGCAATGTTTTATCTTCATAATTAAATATCATAATTTCTTCTAACCCCAAAGTGAGACTATTTTTTCACCCATAAAAGCTTTTTTTCCATCTTCTACGAGAGTTATATAATTTTCTCCCCATTCTTTGTTTATAAAAGAGATTATTCGTTCTATTGGTGCGTCTTCATAATCTATTGTTTCCAAGAGAGTTTTACTTCCAATACGTGTTTGAATTCCTATACTATTCATTAAATTTAATCTAGATAGAATGAATAAAGCTCTTTTTGAGCCAGAATAAAAATTTTGAATTTCCCTTTTGAATATATTCTTTTTTAATTCGTTTTTTTCTTCTTCAAAGTCTAATAGTGTTTTTACTAAATCTTTATCAAGCTGATTAGTTGTTATTTTATCTGATAACACCCTTTTCATTTTAGCTATGGCTTTTTCTGTATCTTGAGATATTTTCTTAAAAATACTTTGCTCAAGTGTTAAATCTATTGATTTTAAGTTAAAACCCTCTAAATCGATGGAAATAGTATTTGATGAAATTATAATATATAATAACTCTTTTGCTTTTTTTTTAATCAAATTTTTAATATAAATTATTTGCTCTTTTTGTTTAGGAATGATAAAACCGATAAGCCATGAATGGATATCTTCAAATTGGCTTAAAGCCTTACGTGATACATTACATGGGCACCTAATATGTGCACGCTGGTAATTATAATCAACATTTTCATTTGAAATAAGATTTTCATATTCGTTTCTCGATATAAAATCAGTATAAAAAATATAATCTTTTCGAAAATGAATTAGTTCAGAGAGTTCAATTAATAGGTTGTCAATTTTATCAGAGTCTTCTCCTAACACAACAATAGGAATTCTATCCAACAAGCAGTAAAGTATTAAAGAATTATAATTCCTTTTTAACCTATCCAAGAATTCAAAAAAATTCATGGTATCACCTTATCATTTTATAATTAATTCACCTAGCATCCTTTTGATGTCAAAAATTCTATGATCTTGAATTTCTGATGCTTTTTTAATAAGGTAATCAATTTTCTTTGAGAATTGTGGAAGTATTAATCTTATTAAACCTAACTTTTGTCTTAATTTTCCAATTTCTGTACTAAAAATTGCTTTCCCCAAACCATCAATAAATTGAAAGGAATCTTGACAGTCCAGAAGAATTCGATCTGCTTGCATTTTCTTTAGTAACCAAGCACATCTATTAGCTGTTTGGAAGAGAGAATAACTCATTGCTGAGATTTTGTCTAACTTCTCTGTATCAATATCGACTTTTTTCAACACTTTAGAAGCAATAAAACCACCCTCAACAGTTATAAAAGCGTAATTCAAATCTGGAATAGTTACTGAAATGTTATTTAGAACTTTTCTTAGTTCTAACGATATTGCCTCTGAAAAACTTAATGAAAAAGAGGATAATCTTAAATCAAAGCCTTCTGTTTCCTTAACATTGAATCCCTCAATAATATTTTGAATTTTTTGATTGTTAAACTGGATCAAAGGAGGTTTAAAAGATTCTCCGGAAGTTATTAGAGTTGTTTTGATTTTTTTTAGACATTCATTAGTTTGTAAAAAAATCCCTCCTAGATTTATATTTGGCTGGGCTGTAATAGCAATAAAAAATTCATGATTACAATCTAAAATACCCTGCATTTCTAAGATTTTGTTTAATGAAATATGCAATGGACTATTTAAAGGGGCTATTAAAATCTTCGCTTTTTTTCCTTCAATTAATATATATTTTAAATCTTTAGGATGTAAATGTATTCCAACATTAAAGATAGCGCTAGTTGCTGAACTTACATTAAAAATTTCATCTTTAGAAAACCAAACTCCAGTTGATTGTATTGGATTACCATCTCGTTGAGTTAAAACCGCATTTTCTACTCCTTTTAGTTGTTTAATTTGGTCTAAATGGATTCCAATTTTATCTTTTAGATGCATATTGAACCATAAATTCTGTTTTTGAAATGATATCCAATTATTTTGATAGAGATTTTTAAACTACGAGAATTTATTAAGACTTCTTTACCTTCAAGCAGAAAAACAGAAAAATTTAAAATAAATTGTTCCTATATTATATATTGCAAATCGCATCTTTACCGGTGTGAGCTTGGATTGCGGTAAACATCCGTTAAATGAAGAGTTAAATCATAGATGCGGTATAAAAAATGTGGTTATATCTATTATAAGTATAACTGAAGAAAGTTTTATTAAGAACCCCTAAGAATGATGATTTACAATCTCTTAAGATTAGTTTAAGTTCTTGTGAACAGCTTCAACAAAATTAATTCCGGTTGATCCTGCCGGACCCGACTGCTATTTGGGTGAGAATAAGCCATGCAAGTCGAATGGGATACCTAAAATTCCCATGGCAAACTGCTCAGTAACACATGATCAACTTACCCTATAGAGAAAAATAACCTCGGGAAACTGAGGATAATATTTCATGGTTGAATCGGCTTGGAAAAGTTTTTCAATCAAAGGGATAAGAAAAATGGTTCTTATTCGCTATAGGATAG
>JBHLKB010000084.1:0-8805 GCA_048887205.1 Candidatus Hodarchaeota archaeon | reverse complement strand
GGCTCCCAGTTCCAGAAACCTTGGAATGGTCAATAATTATTACCTTATAATATTTGAAGTAGTGTCTATTAGGAAGACTGCTTGAAGATGTTTGAATTAATGAATTTTGATCATCTATTAGTTTTTCATTATTTTTTACGTTGATACTGATGTTTGGAAGGAGGATAATTGAAATGAAATTAAAGAGGAGGATGAAAGAAAGGATATAACAATATTTTCTTCTCTTTATATATGTTTTCCTTATCATTTTTTTCATCTTAAATAATTCAAAATAAGCTAAATAAAAATTACTACTCTTTTAACAAATCAGTATAATATATCCTTATCTTTAAAAATAAAGACAAAACGCTTATATAAATTTTTTTTTAATTTTCGGGCACAATAGAAAAATTGGATGAAATTTTTTTTCTTTCACTCATAATTTCGATAAGATCTTAAGTGGGATGATAGATAAAATGCCTTATCTTACTAAATTTTATTTTTTTGTAGATTTTTCCAAAATTTACCTTATGTATGTTTTATAGTAAGCTTTATACAAATTTACTAAGAAGAGAGTTTTTCTAATTAAACCTAGAATTTTTTTCTTTAATTTTATTTAAACATTCAGCTTCTTTTTTTCTATATTTTTCAATGTTTGCAATTTCTCCATCTCTTTCTGATTGTATAAATATTTCAGAAATTCTTTCACACTTTCCATATATTTGAGCAGCCCTTTCAAAAAAACCATTATTCGATAATGAATCTGCTTCATGTTCTAAATTAGATCTATATTGTTCAATATCATTTAATTTAAATTGGTTCATTTGAAAATATTGAATTAATTCTGATTGATACATACTCACAACATCAAGATCTCTCAATTTTTTTGAGATCTCAATAATATTATAATATAATTCAAAGATTCTTGCGGCATCTCCCTCAATTTTCTCAGTTTCCAAAAGTTCTAATCGTTTTTCACGCTCTTCAATTAAAGCCTCAATTCCAGCTATTAAATCGGAAATTAAAACTACTTCTTCATTTCTACCCTGCTTTGAGAGAATTTCCTTTGCATGCTTAAATTGCTTGATTGCCTCTAAATAAGCCCCTTCTGCAAATAATTCCTCACCTAAAACTTTAACCTCATCAATATTTATTCCTGAATCAAACTTATCAGATAAAACTTCACTATAAGATTGATTTTGTTCTTTTTGAATTAATACATCTTGAAGTTGGATCTCATCCAAAATTGATTCTAGAGGTAATAATTTAGTAATATGTCCTAGAATTACTTTAAAAGGCACTTTTTTCTTAGGTGGACCCAATTTTTTATGTGATTTTTTCCTTACGATTGTTATAACACTAATAGAACCAACTGCACTTACCACAACTACAGCAATGATGATGTAAATCATAAAACTATTATCGTTAGGATTTAAGTTGATCGTGAAGCTACCCATTGTATACTCACTTTGATGTCCCGCTCCATCTATTTGAGCTAAAAAATAATAATACTTACCTGAAGGAAGTTTTTCAGTTAATTCATAACGACTACTCAATATTCCAAAATTTGTTATATTAATTTTGAAGACATATCCAGGAGTGATAGATGGATCAGTCTCATTATCAATTATTAATATATAATAAGAAATACCTGAAGGATCAGATCCATCAAACCAATCAAATAATATATCGCCACTAAGATCTCCACCGGGAGGATTATTTAAAGTAGGGGGAGGAGGGGAAATTGTGTCTTGAACCGTAATATTATTAATAGTTATATTCCAATTACCATTATTATCTTCCATATAAATTTTATATTGATAAATAATCCAACTATTTGGTGTCCATGAGTCATATTGCCATGTGTTACCCCCAATATTGGACATTGAATGATTTAAACCTTCGAATTCGATTTTTACTTCAAAAATACCTGAAAGATCTGAAACATCTATTTGAATAACTTCAACTGCACTTAATTCTAAAGGATCTGAACTTTCAATAAGATTTGAATAAGTTGGAGGAGTAGTATCAATCACTTCGATGGAATCAGTAGTAGAATTCCGATTACCTAATTTATCTTGCATAAAAATTTTATAAGTATAATTGCCTACAATGCTTGGGATCCAAGAATTGTATTGCCATGTATCTCCACCAATATTATCCATCGTATGGTTGGTTCCCTCAAATTCGATCTTAACCTCAAGAATCCCTGAGGGATCGGAAACGTTTACCTGAATGACTTCTGTCTCACCCAGTTCTAATGGATCTGAACTTTCAACAGGATTTGAATAAGTAGGGGCAATCATATCAATAATTAGTTCTGAGCTTAAATTGTAAAAAGATCCAGGATCATTTTGATTACTGTATTCAGTGGCAATCCAACCAGCAGAACGTTGTATATTACATATTCTTATCTCATCTAATAAACCATATAAATCATAAACCGAATTAGGTGCTAAAAGATGATTATCAGTATTTATGTTACCGATACCTGCTATATTACTTCCAGAGCCTTCTTGCAAGCCATTTTTAAAGATGCGGATACGATCTGATGCCCTATCAACAACTCCAGTTATATAAATCCAATCACCGATATCACCGCTAATATCTATATGAGGTGATTCCCCCATGTTTTCGCTATCATCACAAATACGAAAGGAGAGTGCTGATACATCAGCATTCGTTTCAAAATCATATCCAATGTCATCATTAGTTGTGGCACCTTTATATAACGGTATTTGATACCAATCATTATCAATGGTAATATTTAACCAAAAACTAATAGTAAAACTTCCTGTCCCAAAATCTAAGTGCCCATCAGCGGGATCATTAAAATCAATCTCATCATTAGTTCCAAAATTATACGCCCCATCAACTTTTCCTGTTGAATTCCTAGTAACAGTCCCCCAGATTGTACCAGATGTATTATAAGATGTGGAATCTAAAACTTTTCCCGTATATTCCGAGAGATGCCATACTCCTCTATAATTATTACTCCACACTCCAGTAGGGTTTTGCCGAGAACTCATTGTAGCATTCCCGTAATATATGTTAATAATAGTATCTGTTGAGTTCGAGAGGTTCGGAACACGAACCCAAGCAACCAACTGCGCGTGAGTACCATTGTATGCTTGATTAAAAACTTCTATTTCGTGATCCAACCAATCAGTATCTTTAGCAAATGCAATATCATTACCATTTGATTGATTGACATGATCATGTAAGTCTGAGTCCAATATCGAGATTAAAACAGGAAAATTTTCATAACTCCCAAAACCATAAACATTTTCATGATTTATAGTTATTGTTTTATAGTATGTAAAGAAGGCTATATTGGGAGGATTGCTTGAAGAAGTTTGAATTTTAAAAGTTATATCATCAATTTTATTGTTAAAATTTTGATTTTCCTTATTTAAATTAATATTATTATGTGGGAGAATTATTGAAATTAATATAATGATAAGCATTAAAAAAGATAATAAATACAATGCATTTTTTCTTTTAAAACAAAATTTTCTTATCATCATCTCATTCTTTAATCTTGATAAAAAAAATGAAGATCAAAATACCCTTTCTTAATTTTACTAAAAAGGAAAAATATATTCCTATTTAACTATTAAATAAATCTATATTTATATAAATTTATTCCATGTATAGGGAAAACAATTAATATCATGAAATGGGAACGGTTATCTCTTCAAAGTTGAAACATCCCCCAGTTTTATGGATTTTATTCAATAATAATTATCTCTTATTTGAAACTGATCATGTTGATCCAATGGACAACCTAAATAGATTTAATAATACTTTTTTTCATTAATCTAATAAGAAAGTTATTAGAATATATATTCAGCCTTAAACGTTTAATCAATCTCCTACCAAGATTCTTTTGGATTTTAAGGGGTCAAAAATGAAACTTAAGAATAGTAAATTTAGAATTATAATTTTTATTATAAGTTTAAGTTTATCGTCTATACTGTTTTGTAATCCTTTTATTTGGAAATTAAACCAAAATCAAAATACTGATCATAATAGCCCAGAATTGGCTTTGGATGTACCTAATGGAAAACCTTTGGTAATACATCAATACGCAAATATTTCAAATGATTATATCCAGAGAAGCTTACCTGTAAACGTTAGCTTCACACTCATTCAAGGTTGGACTTCTAAAAATATTACAATAAATTATGAAGGTGTATCACAAAAAAAAGATTGGGTTTATAATGGGGATTTTTATACAAATAGTACTGGATGGACTTATGAAGAAATAGATACAAATGGGCGGACAGACCCAAATGTATATGTGGATTGGGAGGGCAATCCTCCAGGGTGTAGACAAATCAGAGTCTCCCAAGGTACGTATGTTGAAGGTGATATGGCTTATTATACTCAAGATTTTTATATTCCAGAGAGTTTCGCCTCGAAAACAGCCAGTCTTTCCCTTGATTATAAATATGGAGGAAATGCTTTATATCCAACCAATGGAAGCGTTTATATGGCAATTATTGTTAATGGGTATGAAAAGAATAAAACGTTAAATTTTAAGGACATTGCCATTGATGAGTGGAGTAACCTTAAAATGCTATACAATCCAATCAGCTATGGTCAGGTCTTACCGGGTAATGTTACTGTTAGGGTAGGAATGTCTATTAGTGCTGATTGTTCTAAAGGGGGTGGAGGTTCATATTTTTATGTAGATAATGTGAAATTCGAACCTTGGACTCAACCTAATAAAGAAGGATTATTAAGAGCATTTGACCTTGAATTAAATCAGAATTTTACTTATAATAACATTACTTATGGAAGGGGTTACTCTTTTATAGATTTTGAAAGAACTCGGGCCCCAACTGACGAAGTAATATTTTCGATTTATAAAAATGCGACCAATATGTTGGATTTTTCTATTGATTCGATAATAATCCATTCACAAGCGGTTAAAATATTCAATTCTTCAATTTCAGGTATTGATGGTACTTTGTATGTAAAGGGGGAAGAAATAGAATGGTTTTTCGAATTACCAATTACAATTCCTTTTGGGTATATTTGTTGGGTAAAAATTGAAAAGCCAAATGATTGGGAATTTACAAGTATCTTAGATGGCTTTGCAGTTGAACAAAAAGAAAATTGTTTAGGAACTAATATTGGATCCGACTTTTTGATAATCCCTAATAGCTTTCTCAGTCCTGGTTTATGGCAGCTGAGTGCATTTAGTAAAAATTATGTAGTTAACGCAGATGTATTAGTTTGGGAGGATATACAATTTATAAATAAAACTATTATGAATTTTAATGATAAATTTCAGATAGAAGTCACTTTGAACAATTCTATAAATCTTGTTGATACAATAATTAACGTTACCATATTTTATCCTAACAATTCAATTTACCTGCAGAGTTTAATGGAACCAATGTCTTACAATGTGAAATTTGGGAATTATTCAGTAGGAAAAAATATGAGTGTTGGAGAATATCAAGTAGAAATTACATGGACAAATAATCAAATCGATCATGAGAGAGATCAAGTAGGATTTACTGAACTTAATTTTATAATCTGGCATTATACAAATTTAACTGCAATTCAAGAATATTTTGAAGTTGTTGCGGGAGATCCTCTTCTAATAAAAGTAAAATTCTTAGATTATGACTTTAATCAAACTATTGATTTTGCCTCAATTACGTATAATACATCATTTGGGATGTCGGGGATTATGACATATCAGGGGTTAGGACAATATTTTGTTGATTTAGATACTAGTGCTTTAAGTTTAGGGGATTATTACGTTTCAGTTAATGCAACAAAAACATATTATGAAAGCCAATCCATTAAAGATATAATTCATATTAAAATTATTGCGCAATCGCTTGTATTGGAGGTTTTAAATAATCCTATAAATGCAATCGCAAATGATTATGCAACATGCCGTTTAAATGTCCTTGGAGCTATTACAGGCACTTTAATTACGGCTGTTAATCTAAGTACTGACTGGGAGAATTCTTATACAGTAATAGATCATAATAATGGTACATATACACTAAATTTTTCCACTTGGGATTTACCAACTAATGGGATTATTGAGACTTTTACTATTTCAATTTTCGCAAATAAGAGCAATTATGGAATGACCACTGGTTTTGTAGTAATAACAATATATCCAATCCAAACTATCGGGAGTGTAAATAGATCAATAGTTAATGCTGATATAAATGAAATTGTTGATATTAAAGTCAATTACACAGTTGAGAGCTCAGGAGTATCGATACTGGGAGCTAATTGTAGTGTTACATGGAATAGTATATTTAACATTATGCCTGACGTATATGGATTCACTGTGCGTTTGAATACTGTCAATCTCTCTATAGATACATATACGGCAGTAATCAAGCTGGAAAAAGCAGGGTTTGAAACTATTTATAAAACAATTACAGTAATTATTAATCGTATAGCTATAAATGTAAATACAATGGGTTTTCAAGACTCTATTGAAGTGTTAATTGGGGAGTTAATTACTATAAAACTAAACTTAACTGAGCCTGACACTGAAATTTATATTGAAAATGCAACAGTTTTTTATGAGTGGGAATTTGATACCGGTTATTTTGATTATGTGGGTTATGGAACTTACGAATTACAATTAAAACTTCCAGAAAATATTAAAGGAAACTATAAAATGGATTTAACTATTTCAAAAGAGGATTCAATTTATATGACTACAGAATATTCATTTATAATAACAATTACTGAGAAAGTTGAAATATTATCAAATGATATAATTTGGTTTATTGTGTTTGGACTTTTGGGAATTATTGGTATTTTTGCAATTATTAGTTTAAGAACTTATGTACTTTTACCTCGAAAAAGGAAAAAAGAATCTGAACTTCTTGCTAGAACTCAAAATTATAAGGATGCTATGAACATTGAAGCAATTTTAATATCATTGCGAAGAAGTGGGTTGAGTATTTTTTCAAAAAGTTATTTTGCAATAAAAAAGTTTCAAAATGAGTTGCTTAGTGGATTTGTCCAGGCAATTACTTTGATAAGTGATGAGATTATTGGAAAAGAGAATATTGAACAATTTTCTTTTGAAACACCGGAGCACATAAAAGGAATTGAGAAAGTAATTAATCTGGATTTTAAATATTTTAATTTTCTCGTATGTGATTATGAAAAGACCAGAATCGTATTAATATTAAAAGAAAAAGCTTCTGAAAGACTTAAAGCTCAAACTGCAAACCTGTTATTATTTTTTGATTCAAAATTTTCGGATCAGCTAAAAAATTGGGATGGGAATGTAGAACAATTTAATAGGATTATACCTCCACTTTTGGATGAATATTTCTACCTACATTATAAAGAATATTTCAAATTGAATACATTGAAAGAGATTAATCGAATAAGAAGAGAAGTAGATTTAAGTAAAATGGAATTACGTCTTATTAATGTAATTAAATCTATGACTGTGGAAAAAGAAGACTTTTACTTAAAGGATTCAGTTGATCTTATTCATGAAAAGAAAAAAGAATTAGTAATAGAAGCTCTTGAAGCTCTTATTAAGAGATCAATTATACTGCCTTCTTCTCAATAATTAGGTATTGGAATCATATGTTGGTCGATTTGACTCTTTTGTATATTTATGTTGAATTAATATGTAATATATTAATTTTCATAAAGAGGGCTGAAGATTATCAGAATTTAGTCAAAAAAGTATCTGAAATCATCGAATCAAGATATTAGCTCATTATGCTTATAAAAATAACTAGATATAAATATCTCTTTTTCTATTATTTTTTTGGTGCGGGGGATGCTTTTATTTAAGAAAAAGGTGTATATTTTTATTTTTTTAATTCTCTTTTGTTTACAGTTAATAAGTTTTATTAATCCCATTCAAGCTCAAGAACAAACTCCTGTATTGGAAATAAATTCTTCTTTCATTTTAACTGAATATGCTGATGATATAGGTCAAAGTAGCAACGATTCATCTGTAAGTATTGATATTCCATCATCCACATGGAATCTATCAGCAATAAGTATTAATTTTACAAGTATTAAAATGGGTAGTGAAACGGTAATTATAGAAGAGGAAGAATCCGGATTCGAAACTATTCGTAGAAATCACTATGAAATTTGCGGTATGCAGTTAAATATAACAGAGCAAACAAAAATTTTTGCAGTGGAAATTTTTGGTTATATATACCAAAGATCTTACATTCCAGGTCCAGTTTATGTGAGGATTGAGGGCTGGAATTCAATTGGGCATAGACCAAATGGCACCATATACGGAGAACAAATTGAATTGAATATTAGCTTCATTCCTAATTGGTACAAGCAAATTTTTAATTCTCCAATTGATCTCTCTCCAGGTTATTACTGCTTAGTATTAGACGGATCAGATGCAGATTATTGGGATAGATATTATTGGTATATTAATAATCTTAATGTTAATTCGTCGCTTTATATGTGTAGGTATGATGATGATGAAAATGAATGGCAAGACAGGTTGGGGGATGTTTTCCTCCACAAGATTGAGTGTCGAGTCAATAGATCTTACAATCCAGAAGATATTAATATGACTGCTCGCATTAATAATGATTTTTATCCAGTTCAAAACGGAGGAATTATGGGAACTGGAGTATTCGCCGTTTCAAATCTGAATTTTTGTCCAGAGAGTTCCAATATGAATATTTTTGTTTCAAATAATATTTCGGTCAAGTTACTACTGAATTATAATTACAAAATATCTATTTATAATAATCATATTGAAAAAGCTATTGGATTAATCAACCAAGATTCTAATATTCAATGGGCTCTAAATCCCTCAATCACAAGGTT
>JBHLKB010000083.1:0-8813 GCA_048887205.1 Candidatus Hodarchaeota archaeon | reverse complement strand
AAGGATATAGGCATTATTGCCGATTATAGTTGGATGATTGGTATTCCCGGTGAAACTAAAATAGATCTAAAAAAAACCATAACCTTAATAAAAAAAGTTAAAGAGATCAACCAGGATTGTGAATTTTCAGTAAAAATACTTTTTCCTTATCCAAAAACCATAATATATGATCACGCTATAAAAATGAGATTCAAACCACCATCCAATCTCCTTAGCTGGGCAAATATTCGTAGAGAACGGGCACCAAGCTATTTAAAACATAAAAATCTTTTAGAAATGATTGCAATTACCAGCGCAATTGTGGGTAGGAAAGTTTTTGAGCAACCTCAGGTGCCAATCTTTAAATTGGTTAGACTTCCTGCAAAATTTAGGTGGAAAAATGAATTTTTTGGTGTTGGATTTGAAAATCTTTTCTATAAAATTTTAAGAAATATAATCAATAAAGTAGTTAGTAAAAAAAATTCTATAAGATATGACCAATTTTCACGAAAAATTATCTCAATAAAAGAATAACCTTTACAATTTTAAGAATTTAAAAAAAAGATTTATAGAAAAAAAAAGAATAAATTATAAATTTTTAATGTTTAAATTTTAGATTCTTGAATCGCTTGTTGGAGGATCTGTATCTCCTTTATATCGGTTATGTAAGTCTACCATAATATTATAGAAATTTTCTCTTCTTTGTGCAAAATGAGATTTATCCTCATTCTTATTTTGTCTTAATATAAGTCTCCATCTCTTAACTTTTGCATAACCCTTTTTATCTACTACTAATGCACCTTTTTTACGTACTTTCACTTCTGCTAACATAAAACCTGGCTTTTTGGGGATGAAACCAGCTACATCATGCCACCTTACCCATTTACTTTTTCCTGCTGAATACATTGAAGAACTGTATCCCATTTGTATTCTCCAAGCAAAACCTTTGTCGCTAGCTATTAAAAGGCCATTATCTTTACCCAGCATACATTTTGAAGTGATAATTGGATCACCTACAGAATCTGTGCTCAACATCTTTTCAAGCTTATCATGCCTATCTGGAGAAACTTCCCAACCTTCAATTATTGGCAAATAAAATCACTTTTTTTTTTGTTATTTGGTATTGAAAATAATATCATCTTGATATATAATTTTTATTCTATTTTATATAGAAAAATAAAATTATCTTTTAAAAAAACCTAGATCTAGTTATCTTCTCGAGGAAATTCATTAAATAATAGAATACATAATTTAAAAGATATAGAGTCCAATTTTTAGCATTTAATTTTTCATTGCCAGTAATCTATTTTAACAAAAATATTTATATATTCTAGATTGTGTATCATTCATAACAAAGTAATTTAACAGAAAAATGGGATGTATAATCCATGGCTTTAAAAGAATATTTTGTTCGAGATCTAGTAATTGATGATGAATACGGGATAATAGACTCAAAAGCAACAATTCAAGATGCTGCAAAAAAGATGAAAGAAATAGGAGTTCCAGACCTAGTAGTAGTTGAAGGAGAAAGTCAAAAAGTTCTTGGAGTCATTGCTGATTTTGATATTGTACAAAATGTTGTAGCAGAAGGAAGTGACGTTAAAACTGAGAAAGTAATTTCTACGATGTATAAAATTGACCCAGTGACATTGGATACCCCCGTCTCTGATGCGTTTACAAAAATGCGTAATTTAAATGTCAATGTTGTACCTGTAGTTGAAAATGGAAAACTTGTAGGAGTGTGTTCTATTCAAGACTGTTGGAGTTTCATTCCAGACCAAGATGTTGATGAAATTGGGCTTATACCTGTAAGAAATACAAGAGTCGCAGAATTTTGGTTTGCCAGTATTTGTGCCATAATAGGTTTCACTTTAGGTATAATTTTACCTCTTGCTGGAATTTTTGGATTTTTTACAGGGAATCAATTGGATTTGCTGACTTTACTTAATATGGGACCAGTCGGAGGAAAAGTAATATTCACATTGTTTGAGGCGAGAGGTGTTGGAATTATGGTGCCTTTTCTTGACATATTCACTAGTAGTGGGGCTCTATGGCTGGTGATCGATATATTTAGTATTTTATTATTGATATCAGGAATAATTGCTTTGTTTTCCATAGTATATGTAAGTTTTTCTGCTACTCGAAATTTACAAACAAGTTGGATTTTGCGAACTATTGTTCCTGGACTGGTTGTTTTATTTATGGCCCTTGAATGGATTTTCTTCGGTATAGCTTTTGCGATTGCCCAAGCTACAGTTACTATTGATGCGATAGGTTTAACATTTTCAATTTTATCGATGATATTATTTCTATTAGCTATCAATCGAGACTATATTTTCCGTGGAAAAGTAGGTCCTGAAGTTAATATAAGTGAGGTGTGAAAATAAAAAATGCCTCGTGGTGGAGGATTTCGCGGTGGAGGCTTCCGTGGTGGAGGATTTCGTGGTGGTGGTTTTCGAGGAGGTGGATTTGGAGGAGGATTTCGAGGGGGTGGATTTGGAGGAGGATTTCGAGGAGGTGGAAGACCTTTTGGTAGAACTGGTGCTACAAGAATAACATCAAGATCACCAAGCGGCCCTTATAGACATCGATATTACAGGCCTCATAGGCGATATTATAGACCATATTGGTGGTATCATCGACCTTGGTATTGGAGATGGTGGTATTCACCTTGGTGGGCTGGACATTGGTATCGACCTTGGTACTATAGCCCAGTTTATGTTGGTGGGGGAATTATTTTTATAATTATCCTTGCCTTGATAATACTACCTGTTGCTGGTGTAGCATTTTGGTTTCCATTTAGTAATACGGATGCAGATGGTTATGTAAATTATCGATCTACAGAGACTTTATACTATAATGAATTTTGGTATGAATATGAATATATGGAAGCAGGAGGCCAAATCACATTTTCAGTTCAATCATCACCGAGTACGATTACATTTGCAATCTGGAATCAACCTTTTGAATCCCTTCCGACAACAACAATACCTATATCTGTTGTATATTCAACAAATCTTTTAAGCGGAGCATATTGGTTTGAATGGTTATTTTTAAGACCCGGCTCATTAATTGAATATGATTTTAATGCAAGTGGACAAATTGATTTCTTCATTGCTGATGCTAATGATTTCTATATATGGGATCAAGGAGGTTTTCCATCTTTCCTTGTAGATAAACAAGACACTAATCAAAGTTGGGGGCAATTTCCAATTACTATTGCTCAAGATTACTTTCTTATATGGTACAATGAAGGAGGTTCTTCGATTGATGTTAATTATACTATTGATTATAGTGCTAGCAACGTAATTAACTTTATTGGTACGCCTGAAAATGAAGTTAACACTACTTCTTACTCTGGAACTTATAGTGTAACAACTCCAGGAAATTGGTATTTCTTTATCTATTTTGATCCTATGAATTCACCAGAAGAATCTACAACAATTACTTTTGATGTAAGTTATGATACAGGTGTGACTTATCAAGATAAATGGATTGATATTCAGTGGATCTTAATTATTGTTCTTGCCGTCATCGTAATTATATTAATAGCCGCAGTTATAGCAAGAAGAGGTCAGAAAAAACTGAAACTAAAAGAGCCAACAACACCAGAACAAAAAAAAATATCTCCGTACAAAACCGCTCCTCCAAAAGCCGTAGAGAAAGAACTTAATTGTACACGATGCAATGCACCAATAAAGCCTGATTCGAAATTTTGTCCTAAATGTGGGGGTAAAATAGAAGGAAGACAAATTGGTGTTCCCTCAATCACTACTCCAGCTACGGCAAAAACATGTTCTTTATGTGGAAGTAAACTTACTGGAACCGATAAATTCTGTAAATGGTGTGGTACTAAAGTAGAACAATAAGTAAATTTAATTCTAAAATCTTTTTTTTCCTTATATTGTATATTTTAATTATTTAATAGTTTGAAAAATAAGAAATAAGATTAGTCCACTTCTGGACTTGCCTCATCAGCTGCATGATTTTTAAAAGAACTATAAATTCCCTTTATTTCATTAAAATCAACAGTCATAATGGTGTGACTTAAATGTTTCTTCTCAAATTTTTTTATCTCTACCTGATTAACTGCATTACTTGGATGAATCACGATGTATTCTCTACATTTAATGCATGCTCGAGCTCTCATAATTATAGACTTTATGTAATTCTCCAATATTTATAAAAATTACACAAATATTTCAAAGTTATGGTTTTTTTTAAAAATGTTATATTACAACGAACTTGATTTAAACCATAATTTTTAAAGAATTATGAATTGAAAAATTTAAATTTCCATCAAATTTGGAATTGTAGTTTCAAATTTTTCTTTTAACTTTCGAATATCAAGTCTAAAATCCTTATTTTTTATTCCCCTAATTTTAATTTCAGGATTAGAAATTAAAACTCCTATCTTTTTAATAGTAACACCATATTTATTTGCTATTTCCAATACTTTATCATAATCTTTAGGATCTGTTTCAATAATGAATCTACCAATAGATTCACTAAATAAAAATTCATCATCTCTCACATTTTCATGAATACAATTTGTAAGATCTAAATCTGCTCCCAGATAATTCTTAAAACACATTTCTGCTAAGCTGATAATGAATCCGCCTTTATTCACATCATGGTTGGCTTTAACAAATTTATTATTATAGAGCTCAAATAAAAAATCCCAAATAGCTTTAATTTTCACCTCATCAACCTTAGGAGGTGTTCCTCCCTCAAGATTGTAAATGACTGAATGATATTCTGAACCTCCTAATTCTACTTTCGTTTCCCCTATTAGAAAGATATCATCTCCCACATCTTTAAATGGAAGAGTTATAATATTCTCTTCACCTTCAATAAGGCCCACAATCATTATCATAGGGGTTGCTTTAATGGCAATTTTCTTGACCTCATCTTCATTATAGAAAGATACATTTCCGCCTACGATAGGAATTCTCATTTTTCTGCAAAAATCATTCATACCCTGAACTGCTTTAGAGAAATACCAAAAAGATTCTGGGATTTCAGGATTTCCAAAGTTACAGCAGTTCACCATCGCGATAGGTCTCGCTCCATTTGCTATCACATTCCCACACTCTTCAACCAAACCCCCTTTAGCCCCCTCATATGGATCCAAAAAACAATGTTTTGAATTTACCCCAACACTTGCGGCAATGAATTTATCAGTACCAATTATTCTTAAAACACCTGAATCTCCTTCCCCACATTTCACAACTGATCTAATCCCAACTTCATGATCATATTGCCGATAAACCCATTCTTTACTACAAATATTTTCCGAAGCTATTAATTTATAGATAATTTCATCCAATCCTAAATTTGGTTCTGGAGTTTTTTGTGATAATAATTCATCTAGATATAATGGTCGCTTTTCTTGTCGTTTAAATGTTGGTGATTCTGAAAGTGCTTTCGAAGGGATATTCACAACAAGATTATCATTATCATACACTTTAAGAACTTTCGAATCATCAGATCTTCCTATTATTGCAAAATTCATTTCATATTTTCTAAATATATTGAGAATAGTCTCTAAACCTTCAGGCTTAACGATGAAAGCCATCCGTTCTTGTGATTCTGAGAGCATAATTTCATAAGAATTCATTCCCGGTTCTCTTGTAAAAATCTTTCTTAAATCTACTTTTGCTCCTGTGTTCCCATCACCAGATAATTCACTTGTTGCACACGTTAGTCCCCCTCCACCAAGATCTTTCAATCCCCTTACAAAACCAGTTTTTACTGCTTCTAAAGTAGCTTCAATAATCATCTTTTTAGTAAACGGGTCTCCAATTTGAACAGCTGGTCGATCTGCTTCAGACATTTCAGTTAGAGTACGAGAAGCAAAAGTCACTCCATGGATCCCGTCTCTACCAGTAGATCCCCCCATTAAGATTATATAATCACCAGGATTATAAGCTCTACTTGGAGCATGTTCATAATCTTCTATTGTCCCTAATCCTATACAAGCAACATTTACTAAACAATTACTTTCAAAACTGTCATCAAATTCAACTTCTCCGCCTATTGTTGGTATTCCTGTACAATTGCCATAATCTGCGATACCTTTTACAACATATTTAAACAACCATTGAGAATGCGGATTATCTTTTAAGTGCCCAAACCTTAATGGATCTAATAAAGCAATTGGTCTAACACCCATACATAAAATATCCCTTATTATTCCACCAATTCCAGTAGCCGCCCCGTGATAAGGTTCAATTGCTGATGGATGATTATGTGATTCAATTCGAAATGCTAAGGCATATCCATCTCCTATATCAATTACACCAGCATCTTGTCCGGGACCAGCTAATACATAATCATAATTTGCCTCAGCATCCTCAAATATCTTTAATCTCGGTCGTGATGATTTATAAGAACAATGTTCACTCCACATAACGTCGAACATGCCTAATTCAGTAATATTTGGCTCTCTGTCTAATAGTTCTTTGACTTTCTCAAATTCACTAGTCGTCATTTCCACTTCTGCCTCTTTTCCGTTAACAATTACTTTTGTCATTAAGAAATCCTCCGCTTAATAAACTCTATCATAGATTCAAAAAATAATTTCCCATGTATTGTTTTTTTAGGACTTAAGATTGATTCTGAGGCTCGTTCTGGGTGAGGCATTAATCCAATGCAATTTTGCTCTAAATTACAAATACCCGCAATATTTTCTAGTGAACCATTAGGGTTTGCATCTTCCGTTAGCTCTCCTTTTTCACTTGAGTATCGAAATACAATCTGGTTGTTCTCTTCTAATTCTTTTAGATTATTTGTATAATAACGTCCCTCTCCATGAGCAATAGGAATAGCAAGCACATCACCTAAATTCATTTTATTCGTAAACGCTGTCTTATTGTTTTCTACTTTGAGATTCACCCATTTGCAAACAAATTTGAGTGATTCATTCTGTAGTAATGCTCCTGGAAGGAATTGAGCTTCTGTTAAAACCTGAAATCCATTGCATATACCAATAACAGGTCTTCCATCCTTTAACATTATTTTTGCTTCATCAATTGCTGGGCTATGAGCAGCAATAATACCTGCTCTCAAATAATCTCCAAATGCAAATCCTCCCGGTAATACTACTCCATCATATTTTGCTTCTTTGAAATGATTATGCCATATTAAATCAGCTTTTACGTTAATCACATTCTTTAAAACGTGTATAGTATCTAAATCGCAATTAGCACCAGGGAATTGAATTACGGCTATTTTAACATTCATGATTTCGATACTTTTAAAATAGTTAAATTTTGAGTAACAGGATTAAAAATTCGTAGATCATTACACATTTTTTCTACAATTTCCCTAGCTTCATTTTCATCAGCAGCTTTAAGATTAATTCGTAAAAATTGTCCTGAACGAACATTAAATACAATATCATAACCTTTTTTAGCTAAAAGATCTTTTTGAATAGTTTCTCCTACTGGATCTCTTGCTGCTGGTTTATTCATTAATGTTATTTCTACTTCAAATTCTTGGCGAGCCATTTATAAAAAAGAAGATGTATATATTTTTATTAATTCTTATTAATTTAAAAATAATTTCCATCGACAAAAACGACAAGAGTTAGTTTTTCCTCAATTTAATTTGAGTAATTACGATAAAATAAAACCCAGATTTCTATGAAGAAAAAATATTGTTGAAGGAAAGATATTTATAAGAAAATACAACATATGCCAAGGATTATCCATTCTTTACACACAGCAGGTAAATCATGGATACCCTATGCTAATAATTACTGCGAATACTAAAGATAAAAGACCAAATAATAGGGCAAATTTACTTCGCTTGGGTATATTTGTTCTTTTTAAATCCTCATTTTTTTCTTCTCTATAGCTATTAATGTCTAAGATAAGATATACAAGACTGAGGATAAATAAACCAATATCTATAAATAAAAGAATTAAATTAAACATAATAGAATAGAATACTGCGGATTATTATTTAAATTTTTCTTAATTGCTATATATAATTTGTTTCCTTTAAATTTTCATAAATCCTTTTTTTTACGTCTGATACTTCTGCTGTAAATTCTAATCCTGTAATTTTCTCATAACTTCGCATATACCTTTTTGCTAACTCGATTTTAATATTTTCGGATATTGGCGGGATATCTTCATCTGGTTTTATATCTGGGAAAATATTGGGATAAGTTTCCATGAGCCATCCTCTAAATATTTCTTTATCTAAAATTTCTGGATTGGTTCCTTTTTCAAATCTTTCATAATAAGTATCGAGGATCCAAAATCGAGATGAATCTTGAGTGTGGATTTCGTCAATAACCATCAATTCACCCCCTTTTAATCCAAATTCATATTTAGTGTCAACTAAAATAAGACCATTCTTTTCACAAAAATCTTGACCAAACTTAAATAATTTAAGGGCAACTTCTTCCATCTCTTCATAGATTTCCCTTTCAACCATTTCTTTTTTCAAGATCTCTTTTTTCGAGAGATATATATCATGTCCTGATTCTGCTTTTGTAGAGGGGGTTACGATTATTTCATCAAATTTCTGATTTTTTTTCATTCCTCTAGGAGGCATTATACCTGAAGTGGATTTCCCTTTGTTATAATCACGCCACATACTTCCAGTTAGGTATCCTCTTACAACTACTTCAACTGGTACTGTCTTACATTGATGGACGACAGCCACGTTCGGATCTGGAGTATCAATAATGTGGTTCTTAATAATTTTTTTAGTTTTTTCAAACCAGAAGGATGAAACCTGGTTTAACAGTTCTCCTTTAAATGGAATTGTGGTGATAACTCTATCAAAAGCACTCAGACGGTCAGTTGCGATAATTATTC
>JBHLKB010000082.1:0-8815 GCA_048887205.1 Candidatus Hodarchaeota archaeon | reverse complement strand
TGGAGAGGGAAACCTGGAGAATTCTATTATCAGGGTAGTCCCGGGCGACCGATAAAAGTTAAAAATAAAGATTAAGCGAACAAGTACAGTTTTTCTCGCTATTGTTAAATTTCTAAAAATTTTACTTTCTAGAGCTTAATTTCTTATCTTGTGAGTTATCAAAATATTTATTAATAATTACGGTAATTATTTTTAAATGGATGTAAATCTGTAAAAAAACATTTTTGTAGATCCTTTTATGAATGTACTTAAATGGTATGTAGATGAGAGTAAACCTTGGTTTAAATACTATCAAAAAGGAGTTCCTAAACACCCTGAATTTCCCGTTATTAGCTTAGGAGATTGGTTTGATCAAAAAACTGAAGAAAATGCTAAAAATAAAGCTATTTGGTTTTCGAAAACTTTCATGAATTATAGAGTTCTCAGAAAATACACAGATTCTCTTGCTACATCTTTGGCAAGACAAGGAATTAAAAAAGGGGATGTTGTCGCTATATTGCTCCCAAATAGTTTTCAATTCACTATTGCTTATTTCGCTACTGTCAAAATAGGTGGAATAGTAACGCCTATAAATCCTACCTATAAACCTTTAGAAATCTTAAACGTGCTTAAGCAAGTAAAAGCTAAAGCTTTGATCTGTATGGACGCTATGTATGGATTAATCAAACCAATACAAGATAAACATAGATTTGATTTTGTTATCTCGACTTGTATTGTTGATTTAGCAGCAATTCCACCTGCAATAAAAGAACAATTAATTACTGATGGAACCATTCCAACTGGAGAAGTTCCAGGTGCTATACCTTTTCTTGAGGTGTGTCAGAAACGTGGTGAAGTAGATATCCCAGAAGTTGAGATTGATCCTGTAAATGATACTGCTGTTTACTTAATGACAGGAGGAACTACAGGTGTTCCTAAACCAGCGGTTATAACACATTTCAATTGTATTACAAATGCAAAACAAAATGTAATGTGGATGCCAGATGCAACACACCCGATTGCTTGTATTGGAATATTACCAATGTTTCATGCTTTTGGTATGACTATTGTCCAAAATGTTGTAATAGAAGGTGGAGATTATAATATTCTTTTCCCGAGACCACCATCTTCATTGAAAGAGGTTGTAGATACAATATTGGAAGTTGGACCTGAAAAAGGAGTAATATTACCAGGAGTTGAAAACCTTTTCATAGGCTTAACTCGTTATTTAAAAGAAAATCCCGAACCTAGGCTTAAAGATATGTTTCGTTTATGTGTTAGTGGCGCTGGTCCTCTTCATAAACCTGTAAAAGATGCATTTGAAGCGATAAGTGGAGGTAGACTTGTGGAAGCATATGGACTTACAGAATGTACGACAGCTGTGAGTGCAGGACCTTTTGATGGTACCGATACCCCTGGAACAATTGGATTACCATATCCAGGTGTAGATTGGACTATTTTTGATGCTGAAGATTTTAGTAAAGGACCATTAAAAGGTTATGGAATAGATTTTACTGGTGAAATATGTGTATGTGGCCCTCAAGTGATGAAAGGATATTTAAATAACCCTGAAGCTACCGCTGAAACTCTTCGAGAATGGGATGACAGGATTTGGTGCTTAACAGGAGATATCGGTTATATGGATGAAAAAGGACAAATTATTATTCGTGACAGAAAGAAACAAATGATTAAATATAAAGGTTATTCCGTGTTTCCGAAGGAAGTTGAAGAATTGTTAGGAACTCATCCTGATGTTTTAGAAGTTGCTGTTGCTGGTTTACCAGATCCAGAGACGGGTGAAATAGTTAAGGCTTGGGTTCAGTTAAAAGATGATTCAAAAGGAAAAATAAATTCCGAAGAATTAATTAGTTGGTGTAAAGAGAATATAACTCATTATAAATGCCCTAAGCGAATTGAAGTTATTGAGGAAATCCCAAAATCAATGGTTGGTAAAGTACAACGAAGAGTTTTACAAATTAACGACCCTATTTGGAAAGAAAAATTTGGAGATATTCAGTAAATTTAGAGCATAATTTTTTTGTTTTTTTTATTTTTTAGATCCTTCTCATAGAATTAACAAGTTTCTTAATTAGGTTTAATAAATTAATAGTTATAAATCAATAATTAAAAAGTGATTTTATTGAATATTTTAGCGATAATTGCACATCCAGATGATCTATCAGTCTTTTGTGCGGGTACATTAGCTAGATGGGCAGATGAAGGTCATAATATAATTACATTATGTTGTACAAAAGGAGAAGTAGGTACTTTAAGAAAGGATCTTACAAAGGAGGCTGTTGCTGAAAAGCGAGAAAAAGAGCTTAGAGCATCTAATGAAATACTTGGATTGAAGGAACCAATATTATTAAATTACCCTGATGCTGGTTTTATAAATAGTCAAGAATTAAGAGAAAAATTAGTTTACTATATTAGAAAAATAAAAGCAGATCGCGTTATAACTTTTGATCCATGGGTTAATTATGAAATCCATCCGGATCATGTTGTTGTTGGCAGAATGGCGGCAGAAGCAGCGGCTTTTGCAGCATTTCCATTGTTATATCCTGAACAACAGAAAGAGGGATTAGAACCATATGCTTGTACTGAAGTATGGTTCATGGGACTCCTTGGTCATCAGCCTAATTACTTTTTCGATATTTCCTCAACGCTAGAAAAAAAGATTAAAGCAGCTCTAAAGTTTGAAGCAACTCTAGAGCTTTTGGTTCAATTATTTACTCCAGATATTGATCCTGCAAATGTTTCTTCAGATGAATTAAAGAGGCTTACCAAATATGCAAATAAATTATTGCGTTCCATTGCGTCTACTATTGGGAAGAAAGTTAATTTAAAAGTAGCTGAAGCATTTTTTGTTCAGAAAATTTTACCTGGGCATTTTGATAATTTTCAACAATTAATGTCAGACATGTTAGGAAATCCTTCTGAACCGCCCAAAATTTATTAAAAAAATAGATGATATTCTGGGAATCAGTTAATAAGATTATCTCTTTGGAAATTTTCCGTGTTTTTGTAAGAATTCTCTGTATGAATTGATTTTATCTAGAACAGCTCCTGTCAATTCAAGGCTCTCAAAAACTGGCACGTTACGATTAAGAAGTTTTAGTTTGAATTTATATCTGCTTTTATATTCTTCAAATCCTTCATTTATTTTTAGCATAACACAATACATCGGTTTTATACATATTCTTTTTGCTTTAGAGATATATCTTATAAATTCTTTGTTGAGATCCATATCTTTAAAACCCATTTCTTCCAATAATTCTTGAAAACCACCAAATCTTTCAGGATCTTTTATAAAAACAATTGCAGAGATATTAGGATCTTTATCTAACGCCAAGATGGTACGATAATAGATATTAGGTTGGATACCTGCACCGCCAAGATCAAGGGGGTTGGTGAAGTTTGTATTTACATCTGGTAAAAACCTTCTCATCTTATTAATAGTCTTCTCTGTTAAATTAGGTATTTTCAAGTTATATTTTTCAAGAATATCAATAGCTTCAATTGTAGATCCTCCACCTATTCCAATTACACCTACATTCCGAGTATTTGGTAGACGAGTCAAATTAAAAGCTGAAGCTAATGCTGCTAATTCATTAGAGTTGTTTACCATACAACTACCTGTTTGTTTACCCACTGCCGTCCAGATTTCATTATTCCCAGCAAGACCCCCAGTATGAGATAATATAGCTTTTTTAGTAGCTTCACCATAACCAGCTCTCCAAAGTATCACTGGTTTCCTATTAAGATTACAGTTTTTCACCATTTTCATAAAATCTCTCCCCTGTTCTATAGATCTTAAGTTTTCAATGTATAAACCGATAATTTTAGTATAATCATCATATAGGAAGTATTCTAAAAAATCTGCTGGTGATAAATCTAAAGCATTCCCGATTGATATAAATTTTGAGATATAGAGACCATAGGAAACAGCCAATTGTGCTAAATTTTGAGTAATTCCACCAGATTGAAAAATTCCACCAAAATTTCCAGCTTTTTTGGATTGATCATATGCATTATAAAGACTGCCTCTTGGATTATAGACTCCTATACAATTAGGCCCAATAATTCTAACATTATATTGTTGGGCAATGTCTAGAAGCTCTTTCTCGAGAACCTCGTTTCCTATCTCTCGAAATCCCGATGCAAAAACTGTGACAAAAGGAACACCTTTTTGACCTAATTCTTCCATTAGCTTAGGACACAATCGCGCAGGAACAGCTAGGATCACATAATCTATTGGCTCAGAAATCTCGAGAATCGAGCTATATATTTTATATCCATATAAATCTTTCCCACTTAACCGAGGATTAAATAAATAAATAGAACCCCTAAATCTATTTTTCATACATCGAAGAAAAAAACTTCCGCTATCTGGATCGTGACTCACACCAATTATCCCGATAGCCCTAGGAAAGAATAATTTATCGAAATTAATTTCATCTAAATTAGTCGTAATAGACATAAAAATATCCTCGAAAAAAAGATTAAGAAATTATCTATAAAAATTGATCTCAACTAATATATTTTTTTAAAAATATAAATGTATTAATTATCCTTAATTTTATTGAGAACTTATTGAAGAAATTAGATCAATAAATCAAAGATTTGTCATTTTTGAACTTTTACTGCTTTTGAAATACTATTAACAATTATTCCATCCACGCCCATTTCAAAGAATCTTTTCATAATCCTCATTGTATTAAGAGTATATACAAATACTTTTAAATCGTGTTTATGGGAATAATGAAGAAAATTCTTATCCACATTTTGATATCGTGTAACAATAATCGGAAATTCTAATTCAATTATCTCTTGAATCATTTTTTTCCTTTTATCCCATTCAGGTAAATATTCCTCATTAAATGGTACAAGCGCAGCCAACTTTAATTTGGGTTCAATACTCCTGACTTCTAATAATTCCTCAATATGAAACGATTGAATTATTGTAGAATCGATAGTGTTTTCATCCCTTAATAGACTTATTACTTTATTGGCAATTCCTTTAGCTTTCAATTCACAAAGGAAATTAATTTTTCCCTTGGCAAGATTTATTACTTCCTTTAGCTCTGGAACACTCTCTCCTTCTCCAAAGTCTAAATTTTTTAATTCTGCTAATGTCATATCTTTTATAAAGCCTTCATACCCCATTCTCCTAAGTATATCTGTATCGTGTATTACTACAAGTTCCTCATCTTGAGATTCATGTACATCAAATTCTATATAATCAGCTCCTAATTCAATTGCTTTTCTAAAGCCTTTTAAAGTATTTTCGGGAGCTGAATCATATGCCCCTCTATGACCTATTATTAAAGTTCCATTTTTATTTTCATTCAAATTAATATCATATAAATTTTTTTAGATATTTAAGCCTTTTACAACCTCTTTAACCCTTGAAATGTTATTAGTGATAATTCCATCAACCCCTATTTTAACTAATCTTTTAATAGTAGTTTTAGAATCAACTGTCCAAGGGAAAACCATGAGGTTTTTATTGTGAGCTTTTTTCACCAAATTTTTGTTTACGAGCAAATATAAAGGATTAATCGCATAAAATTGATTTTGAGACGCACTCTTTAGGATGGTTCTCCTTGAGAACCAACTTATAATCCACCCTGTTTGTTTAGGATTTAAAGACGCTAACCTTAATCTAGGTTCTAATTTTTGAATTTTTAAAAGTTCATTATGATTGAATGAACTAATTATTGTCGATTCTATTATATTAGCATCTCGGAAAATTTCTACTACTTTTTCAGCAATCCCTTTTGATTTTATCTCGCAATTTAGTCCTATTTTTCCTTTAGTGACTTCAATTAATTCATTTAGAGTTGGGATTTTTTCTCCTTGTCCACAATCTAATTGCTTAAGTTGTTTTAAAGTCATTTTTTCAACAATAGCTGCATAGCCCGTTGTTCTAAAAGTATTAGCATCATGCATTATGACGAGTACACCATCTTTAGATTGCTGCACATCAAATTCAACAAAATCTGCTTGTAATTCTATTGCTTTCTTAAATGCTTTTAAAGTATTTTCAGGTGCTACATTGCTAGCCCCTCTATGAGCAAATATTAGCATTTTTTCTTTTTATTCCCTAATTAAATTGTATGTTATTACTAAATTTATATTAATTATTTTTTTTTTGATTTTTTTCATGCTGAATTGGGAAAATTTAAAAGAATATGTTTTTGCTTAAATGAATATTTGATCACAAATTCTATGGATTTTTTTCAAAAATTCTTCTACGTGATCATCTAGTTTGTGAAAATTTTATTAACTGTAAAACTAGAGCTTTAAATATTCGTAATGATGTAACAATTATTTGAGTTATGCGTTAAGTTTATAAAGCTATAATATTTTTTATACATCTGAAAAAGTAATTTTACATAGGAATTAACCTAATAAACCGACAAATTTAAATATTTAAAATCATCAAAAAAAAGTTACAAAGAAATGATGAAGTTTTGCCCCCATTGCGACAATATATTAATCCCAAAGAACAAAAAATTATATTGTAAAGCATGTGAAGAGGAATTTGACTTAGATACTTCAAAGACAGAGGATTATACGATAAAGAAATCAATCAGACATGATGAAAAAGAAAGCGCACCCATCATAGTAAAAGAAAGGATAAAAGGCGATAGAATTTCTGATCAAGACAGAAAAGCTTTTGAGGAATTCTTCGGAAGTGCTGAATCAGATAATTTTTAGGGTCCTTTGTAAAGGACACATATTTAGTTCACTTATTCTTCCTTAATTTTATCGATTGAATTTTTAATAATTTACAGTTTTTAATTGTTAAGAAGTAATTAAATTATAATTAGAAAAAATATTTCAAAATTCAAATAAAAAAAAAATTTCTCAATATTGATTCATATGTCAGAAGAAAAAAAGACCCGATTGCATGGCTTTGCGGCGATTTTATCCAAACAAGTTGAACCTTTAAATAATATGGAAGCATTTAAGAAAAAATTCAAAGAAACTGAGGTAAAAGTTCTTTTAAATGCAAAGGATGGAAAATGGGCTGGAATGTTAATAATAGATAAAGGTAAAATATATGTTGAAGGTATTAAAAATACACCAAAAGAAAATCTAAAAAAGAAAAATGCTGGATGGGATGGATTTTTAGAAACAACAACCGAAATATTTTTGCAACTCTTTGGTGGAGATGATCTGTCTACTGGTAAAGTTATTAAAAAAATCTTAGCACGTAAAATAAAAATCAGGGGAATTAAACACGTATTAGTTTTACTTCAGCTTTTTGATTTATAGGTTAAGTTTGAAAGTATTTGCCAATGATACCATTTTCTCTCTTAACTCTTCATTATTTTTTTCATCTTTTAATGATTTGAGTATGACTTCTTTATCCTTTTCGAATATTCGGTCTTGGAATAATTCCATGAATTCTCTTAAAAATATAACTTTTTTATGCGGATCTTTTTGTATTTTGTTTATGAAACCATCAATTATTTGATTAAAAGATATTTTCCCTCTTTTTCCAACAGAAATATTTTTATCTTCAGATCCTAAGAGCTCTTGTAATAAGGAATTGTTTTTAATAATATCTTGCGTGATTTCTTTTAGTATATCATTTCTTGATAGTATTGATAAATTCGAAATGTATTCTTCCATTTCAGAATTCTTCTTCTCGATTGCTTTTATCATCTCGAGAATTTTTTCCTTATTGCCACTTTCCATATGTATTAAAGTCTTATATAAATTTTTAAATTTAACTGAAAATAATTGTTAATTAAATTATGTCTACAACTGAGAAAGAAAAATTAAGAAAATTCCAAGAATTTATAGATTATAAGTTTAAAAATAATAAGCTTCTAACCCAAGCTCTAACTACTCCACATCTAGCAAATGAAATTGGAACACAAAGTTACGATTTTTTAGAAACGTTAGGGGACGCAGTAATTAAACTTATATTTATTTTAAAACTGTATAGATCGGGTATAAAAGAATCGGGCGAAATTACTAAAATTAAAGCGAATCTAGAAAGCGATAACGCTCTAAAAAAAATAGCAAATAAAATAAAATTAGACAATTATATTTTCAAAACAGAAGAACAAAAAATAAAAGGAACACGGATTCTAGCAGATGTGTTTGAAGCAATATGCGGAGCAATATTTCTTGATTCTAATTTTAATCTTTTTCTAGTAGAGCAAAAAATTATTGATCGATTTTATGAAGATCTGGAAATCATTATTCAAAATTCAAATATCTACAGTAAAAATACATTATTAGAACTCTTGCAAGAGAAATTTAAAACTAATATTATTATTGAACTTGAATATATGAAAAGCGGGCTAGAACATGATCCAATCTGGATAGCAAGAAATCCGAAGATTCTTAGGAAAGATAATCAAGAAGAACTAATAATAATACCAACAGCTTTAGAATCGGGTAAATTTAGAAATAAGAAAGAGGCAGAAAAAGATATTTATTCCAAAATTCTAAGATATTTAGAAAAATAGTATATAAATAGATCTACCTTTTTAAAACTCTAATTCTTACAAGAAATAATGAAGGATATCAAATCTTCTAATAAACTAGAACCTTAATTTTTAAAAGAATTTCAAAATTTTAATACCTGTCTTAGATTGATTATCTGAAAAAGTTTATTTTAGCATTACAATATTATAAATTTGAAATATTATAAAATCATAACATTAGATTTTTTGAAAAGGAGAAAAAATAAAAATAGAGAGAATTTGAAATGTCAAAATCACCAGTAATAGAAAAAACTCCACTAATGGAACAATATGAAGAAGAAACAGGAAAACTAGCAATTTGGAAAGGTGAAATTTCTAAGAGTTTT
>JBHLKB010000081.1:3882-8841 GCA_048887205.1 Candidatus Hodarchaeota archaeon | reverse complement strand
ATTTTGTGTGAAATCCTGCTCCTATCGTCATTTTATAACCTTCCTCGAACTTTCCCGTACAATAACGCGTTATCATAGCAGTTTTTCCTACACCCCCCGCACCAGCAACAATTACTTTAAAAATCCATGAGCTCTGCATTTTCCTGAATCACATAAATCTTCCAAGATAAAAAATAGGCTTTTTGATAAATAATAAAAGTTTTACTTTAAATATTTTTTTGCTTAGATATTCATTTTTAGATTATTAAATACGTAGAATGAACTTTCAGATAATCTATAAACATTTAATAAATGACAACAAGCTTCACATAGATCGCTCTATTATAATTTCTTTCTTTTGATTCGAAAATTAAATATAATTCAAATTGCTAATTATCTAAAATTTAAATTTGAAAAATCTTATCAAATAAATAAGTGTTATTATACAATAGCCTCTCTTTAAAATGAAAAAGATTTTTATAAGATTTTGTTCTATTATTTTTTAGATCTAAATTTTAAAAAGTTTTAACATTAAAGGTTGTGATAAGAGAGCATTAAAGACGACGACATTTGTCCTATATGTAGTTTTCCAAAAGAACTATGTATATGTGATAGTTTAAGTGCCGATGAACAACAAATAATAATTTCTAACGATACAAGAAAATGGGGGAGGGTTGTTACCGTTGTTTCGTTCGTTGGTAATTTCGATGTAAACCTAAAAAGTATATTAACGAAAGCAAAAAAGAAATGTGCTTCAGGAGGAACTGTTAGAGATAATGAAGTTGAACTTCAAGGAGATCATCGATTTAAAATGAAAAAATTTTTAATTGACCTTGGATTCCCTGAAGAAAATATTCTAATACAGGAATAAACATTAAACTATCATCAAATACCCAATATAAAAAGTTGGAAAACTGTAATATTAGATAAATTAATTAAAAAATTTGATTAAGATAAATTGTATGGATTCATTTATTTATAAAGTAATTTTTAGGACACACGAACAATATGAATATAAGAATCTTGTTTTGAGCTTTAAAAATATAGATTTTGAGGAACCCATTATTATCCCTTCTAAATCTATCTTAGATTTAAAAAAATTGAGTGAAAATAATTCACATATAATTAATTTCCAAAATATTGAAGAAGTTCTTTTAATTGGAAATCCTACTATTGAGTATTCTTACAATTATTATCTTGTTATATTATATACAATTAAATCAGATGGTAAAAAAACAGGATATTTAATTGGTAATGTGAAAAAATTAGGAGATATCATAATAGGAATATGGCCTTTTAATATAGACCTTAAAGACATAACTGGTGAGAAAATTTTAAAAAACTATAATGATATTCTCGAGTATCCTAATAAGTTTAGCAGTATTTGCATAATATCTCAATAAATATATAAATTAGACAAATAAATGTTCTTCATTCTCTCTTAAAAACCTCATTAATTCTGCTTCATTAGGCATTCCTGTTCTGGCACCTAATTTCTGGATTTTTAAAGCAGCAGCAGCATTTGCATACTTGATTGATTTTTCTAAATCCCATTTTTTAATCCAATAAGCAATCGAAAATGCTCCATTAAACGCATCACCTGCACCTGTAGTATCAATAAAATCATTTATCCTATAAGCAGGTATTTTTTTTTGAAAATCTTTTGTTGTAGCTAAAGCTCCCTTTCCACCAAGTGTTATTAAGACAAGTGGGATTCCTTTTTCAATTAAGTTTTTAGCAGCTTCCTCTGGTGTTTTACAATTTGTTATCATTTTAGCCCCTTCTTTATTGGGCATTAATATATCTGCTTTTAATAGCATTTTCTTTAAATTCCCCCAACCTCGTTGGGCTATCTGAGATTCCAAATCAATACTAATTTTTATATCACTCTTTTTTGCTAAACTAATTGCTTTTTCTGATAATTTTGGGTGAATCAATGTTGTATGCAAAACTTTTGATTCAGATATATAGGATTCCACCAAATCAGTGATTTCTAATTTCGTTGTTCTCATATGGGGAGATTGAATTATTGTCTTTTCCCCTTTAACAACAAAAATAAAATTAACAGGTGTTTTTCGTCCTTTTTTTTTTATTAAATGTTTTGTATCCACATTTTCTTCTTTAAATTCTTCAAGTAAGAAATCTCCGTATGGATCATCTCCCACTGCACCGATAAATCCACAAGAAATACCAAGACGTGCTACAGCAACTAAAAAATTAGCTGTCACTCCGCCTGCGAAATAATTTTCAGTTATCGCATCGATTTTTTCATCTGGTTTAGGAAAATGAGGAATTTCAGTAACCCAATCAACTACAACCTCTCCTAAACCTATAATCTCTATTTTCCCCATATTTTTTCTTACTTTATTAGGATAATCAGGTATATAATGATATTTTATTAATGGGAAGAATATAAAATAAAATAATTAGATTTCAATCTTTTTCATTACCCTATCTAATTCTTCATCAATATTAACATCTTTAAAATCATATGCGGAGATTTCATATGAGTTTGAATAATCACTAAATTTAGCCCTACCCTTTATAATAATATCTTTACCTAGAAATTCAGATGACTTTTTTTCTAAAAATTTTTCAAATTCAGGTGTTTCTTTTATTTGTACTATATTGTTTGTTTTTACACCTATTATCTTTTCTGCTAGCTCTCCTATGAAAGATGTTCTTATTGATCCTGTTCCATCATCGATAATAAGATTAACAATCATTCTAAATTCAGTATCATCACTTTCACCACATGTACAGTTTTCAACTTTCTTGAAACAATTTTTGCATGCTTCATAAACAGTTATATTATTAAGATCTTTAGCGATGAATCCTTTTATTTCGATCGTGCCTGGTGTGTTGATTGCATCTATTTTAGCATAATTACCAGAAAAAGAAGTACCTTTCTCTTTATTAGATAATTCAACACTTTTAAGGTTTTTTATCTCAAGATTTTTTAACTCTAATATTGACTCATTAATTAAAGAAATTTCATTTCTATTTGAAAAATTACTATATTTGATCAGTACATTTTTCAAGGATAATCCTTGCCCAGCACTTAATAAATCTGAATATTCTTCTGCTTTTTCACGCCATAATGTGACCCTAATCCCATCAGTGTCATCACTAACGATAAATCCTAATAAGGAAACATCTTCACCTGATTTTAATGAGATTTTCTTTACATCATCAATTGAAGTGATAATTCCTTCAAAGGAGACGATTCCCCTACTATTCTGAAGTGCTTTTATATTTTTTATATGTGCTCCTTTTATATCGAATTCTTTACTCTTTTTTGTAATATCTGTGGTTCTATTTGCGTTTAGATCAATGGTTTTTGAATCTAAAGTGCTTAATCGAGGATTCAAATTTGTTATTAAGACAACATCATCAATTTCTACTATGTTCAATTTTTCTGTATCTTCATTCCAAAATGTAACTCTAATCGATCCTGTAGAATCTAATAATATTAAAGATCTAACTCTTCCATATTCGCCATCTTTTCTTGTAAATTCCCTTATTGGGGATAATTGAATTATTTTCCCTTCTATTGATATTGATTTTAGATTTAAATTAATATCTTTGATATCTATTGACTTAAAAGTAATTTTAGGGTATTTCTTGTAGTCAACATCTTCAGGAGATAAAACAATTTGCCCGTATCTTCCCACATGTATCTCAATATTTCCAAATTTTCCCTTTTTAGCGTTACCATTAATGATTTTGATAAGTTCATTTTTTTCAAAATTGGATTCATTAAAAACCTTTACTTGATCATCCCAAAGTACAACTCGAGCATCTCCCGTATTATCATGGATTAAAAAGGAACCCACAAAACCTTTACTTCCATCACTTTTTTTAAAGCTATTTACATTATAGATTTCTTTAATTCTACCAAATATATTTATGTTTTTCATATTCTGTGTAATATCATTAATAAATATTTCAATTTCTTTCAAAATGTCTTTATTTTCATTCTTTATGTCAACTCCCAACTCTTTAGCTATGATAAACAACGCACCTTCATCAGAAATTAAACCTTTTAATTCACTTTTCTTATCTTGTACTAAATTCTGAATCTCTTTTCTTGTTAAACCTGTATCCTCAATTATCTTATTAACATAAATCTCAGTTTTCATTTCAATCACGATAATAAAAAAATTCTTTGAGTTTTAAAAATATTTTAGTAGGGATTATTTAAAAAAAAAATTATTTAATTGTAATTAATAAAACGTATTCTTTTAAAATTAAAGAGTATTACAATAAAGGTAATTTTTCAAATCAATTAAATTGAATTTATTAGAAGGAGATAATTGATATTCAAATATAATGTAAGAAAACTTCTTAATCAGTTATTCTTGTTATAAATGGAAAAGTTTAGAATCATACCAGTAATAGATATTTTAAATTCTCAGGCAGTTCATGCCAAAAAGGGAGAAAGAACTAAATACAAACCGTTAAAATCATATTTATTTCAATCAACTAATCCAATTGAAATAATAAATATCATAAAAAGCAAATTTGATTTTGATGAATTTTATATTGCAGATTTAGATTCCATTATAAAAAAGACCCCAAATTTTCAGATATTAGAAAAGATTTTAAGTATTTCAAATATAGATGTAATTTTAGATCCTGGAATCATCAATCTAAAAGATATTTTAGAATTTTCTAAATTTAAAATTAAAAGCTTAATTATAGGATTAGAAACTATTAAAAATTTAAAAGTCATTAGCCAAAGTCTAGAAATATTAAATCAGAAAAGTATTATAATCAGTATTGATATGTATAAAGGACGAATTTTATCAAATGCTAAGGATATTGAAAATCAAAATCCGATTACATTAATAAAAAAAATTGAGTCATTTGGTGTCAAAAATCTCAAGCTTTTTGGTTCATATTCCGAAAATACTCAAATGATTGATTGTGATATTGATATTTTAGTTGAATTTATCCCAGGATTTAAAAATTTTGATA
>JBHLKB010000081.1:0-3872 GCA_048887205.1 Candidatus Hodarchaeota archaeon | reverse complement strand
TGGTATTGAAACTATTATTCTTTTAGATTTGCATAGGGTAGGTCAAAAATTTGGAGGAATTCCACCACTTTATCTCGATATATTACGTAACTTTAAAGGAGATGTTTTCGTAGGTGGAGGGATAAAAGATTATAGAGATCTCTTAAATTATAAAGAAAATAATTTCTCTGGAGTGCTTATAGCAACAGCGTTATATGATGGAACAATTAAAATCGAAAGAATAAAAAATTTTCACTAAATTATGTAAATTAATCGATAAAAATTACACCGGTACTTGAAACATTTAACGATTTTTTACATACTGGACAAGTATGTTTCATTCTAACCCAATCTGTTAAATGATCTTTATGTGCTTTTGCTTCGCAAATAGGACACCCAGTTACTTCATCAAAAATTTCAATATTTTTTCCGCAGACAGAGCATTTAGTTTTTGATGCTGTAGATATCTTTACTAATTCTTTTTTAATATCTAATGTTATTTTATCAGTATTCTCAGCAGTTGGATTAATTTGCTTTAATTCATCTCTTGTATCGACACAAAATATGGATCCTTCTGTATCATCCTTCTTATTACCAATCCAGACTACTTTACCCTTGAAATAACTCGAACCTTGATCCTCTAATATTAAATTTAGTCTTCTATCTTCCATAACGTAAGTTTGTATGACTTTAGTGTATTTTAAACCTAAATGTGAAGATAGCTGTTTAACAACTTCTATCGGTTCTTTAAATACTTCATTTGTAATGTCCACTTTGGTGATTTCCTTAGGTGACATAATAAACTCTTTATCTTTTTTTTATATTTAATAAAAATGTATTAATTTAAATCTTTATATAAAATTATACAAAAATAAATATTTTGGATTTCTTTGTACTCAATTGTTTTTTAATTTTTTTACATTATATATGATACAAAATGTCTCATAAAATTAGACTTTTAATTAGCCCTAGAACGATTAAAGAAGCTAAAATTGTTATTGCTAATCAAGTAGATTATGTTGATTGTAAGAATCCAGAGGAGGGGTCATTAGGAGCAAATTTTCCGTGGATTATTAAAGAAATGAAGAGTTTAATTCCACCTGACAGTTCTCAATTATTGAGTGCTACAATCGGTGACTTCCCAAATCTACCTGGTTCTGCATCATTAGCTGCATTAGGAGCTGCAGTATCTGGTGCAGATATAATAAAAGTTGGATTGAAAGGTCCAAAAAATGAGAAAACGGCAATAAAAGTAATGAAAAATGTTGTTAAAGCAGTAAAAGATTATAATGATAATATCAAAATAGTTGCTGCTGGATATGCCGATCGAAGAAGAATGAACTCATCTCCAGAATTTATGAGTATTCCTACTATTGCATCAGAATCTGGTTCTGATATTGCTATGCTCGATACCTATATTAAAGATAAATTGGGATTATTCGATTTTTTAACAACAGATCAATTAATTCATTTTAAAAATAAAGCATTAGACTTGAATCTCGAAGTGGCATTAGCAGGGAATTTAAGGAAAAAAGATATCCCCTCAATAAATGATATTTCACCAGATATAATAGGAGTAAGATCAGTAGTATGTGAAGGATTTGATAGAAATAATGGATTAATTAAAGCAAAACTCATAAATGAGTTAAAAACGGAATTATATAAATAATTTGAAGTATATCTAAAGAACTCTTGAAAATAAAAACCATCTATTTTTGATATAATCTTATCTAGATATATTGTAAAATCTCTAACTTTAAAATTGATCTTAAAAACTAATAATAAATTTATATTGTTATTTGTGATAGCTTAAAATTATGCATGATAAAGAATTGGGAATAATAGGAATCGGAAAAATTGGTACAGCTTTACTAAAAAGAATAATATGTACTCATACAATCGAAGAAGACAAAATTATTATTTATGATGTGGATAACACGCACTTAAACGAACGATCCATTGAATTCAATGTAGACGCTGCTAAAAGTAATGCAGAATTAGTTAAATCTTCAAAATATATAATAATTGCAGTTATTCCGCAAGTAATTAATAAAGTTTTACAAGAAATAAGTGCAGTTATAACTAAATCACAAACATTAATTTCAATAGCAGCAGGGATTTCGTTAAATCATATAAATAAGTTTATTGATCAAAACATAGGATTAATAAGGGTTATGACAAATACTCCTGCCCTTATAGGAGCTGCTGCCACAGTAATTGCTTATAATGATAATGTAAAAGAAAAACAGTTAGAGGTTGTAAAAAAAATTTTCAATGCTGTTGGGATGGTTATCGAACTGGAAGAAAAGCATATAGATGCTGTAACAGGTTTATCAGGTAGCGGGCCTGCTTATATTTTTATAATAATTGAAGCTCTTGCTGATGGGGGTGTAAAAATGGGGCTACCTAGAGACATCTCACAAAAATTGGCTGCCCAAACAGTATTGGGCGCAGCAAAATTGTTATTAGAAACAAATATACACCCTGGAGAATTAAAAGATATGGTTGCTACTCCTGGAGGGACGACAATAACTGCTATACACGAATTAGAATCTGCAAAATTAAGAGCCACATTAATAAGAGCAGTTGAGGCAGCTACAATCAAATCACAATCCTTAAATTCAGCAAAATAACAAAAAATTTAAATACATTTCATTCCTTCTTTAACTTTATAGATTTATTATCATGTATAGATGTACTATATACTTCTATATTAGGTTTATAGGATTCTAAAGTATCTAACACTTCTTTTTCATTTTCTTTTCTACATATCGCATAAACTGAACGACCTAATTGATTCATACTTGCACCGATGATATTTAATTTATTTAAATCATTTATTAATTCTTTTACTCTTGGTAATCTGAGAATTTCAAGTATTTCGGTATTTTTTACAAACTCAATAGAAGCCTCGATAAATGTTTTAACATTAGGTTTTAGGATTAATTTCTGGAGAGCTTTTTTACCGGCTTCCTTTATTCTTAAACTTAAAATAGGATCAGTTAAAATTGATTTTGTATGAATGATTCCAAAGGAACCACACAAAATTTTTAACTTTTTTGGTGGATTAATCCGCTTATATAGACAAGGATATCCTGGTTCTTTCAATATACCCATACCGCCATTTAATAGCCCACAAACAGTTCCTAAACCTGTATGATTTACAACTTCTGCAATATGAGCGATTTTTCCTTTCTTTTGATATGGCAATCTTAAATTTAGCAAATAATCTAAACCAAAAATAGTGCCAAGTGCACCAGAACCACTACCCCCATACCCACATCCAACTGGCAAATCAAAAAAGTGGTTAATTTCTATTTTATAAGGTTTTTTGAGATAATTTCTGACATAATTAACTATATAATATGTAGTTTCAGCCTTTTGATTTAACTTCTTTCCATTAATATAAATCTCTATTTTAAATTCATTACTTTTATCAAGTACTTGAGATGTAATTTTTGTTTTTCCTACAGCATTGACACAAAAACCAGCACCTCGAGAACCTATTCTCTCTGGATCCTTGATTCTAATACCATTGATTTTGTCAACTATCTCAAAAAATCCGGATATTCTATGAGGTACCTCAATTGTAACTTTATTAATTTTTTTAGACATAAAACTTATGTAACTTAATTTAACTAATCAACTATATATTAATACAAAGAAAAATGGAATGAAAATATTATGAAAGGGAAAAGTGTAATTAAAATCGGTGGATCATTATTATTTACTGAAAATAAAGAACTTAATAAAGAAAAAATTCAAAAATTCTGTCAAATCTTTAAAAAAATGAAATATTTTGGAACTCATGTTATTGTTTGCGGCGGTGGAAAAATTGCAAGAGAATACATAAATGCAGTAAGAACCTTTTCTGGAAATGAAGCATTATGTGA
>JBHLKB010000080.1:0-8923 GCA_048887205.1 Candidatus Hodarchaeota archaeon | reverse complement strand
AGCAATTCATTATAAAAGAAAAGGAGGAAAGAAACTTTATGCTAACGCTATGTTAATTATTGGAATATTTGAATATCAAGTAAATAAGCTAACAATGGAGTTTATGGATCTTATGAAACAATACGGACAAGAAGTATTTGATGTTGAGTTATTCCGTACCAAAATTTCCCAAAGTCGTGTTGTACCTGTGGAAAAGAGTATTACTCATGAAAATTTTGTAGCAACCTATAATGATGTGAGGAGATTAATTCAAGAGGCTGATAAGCCGATTGCTGTTACTAATTGCGTGTGCCGACAAAAACAGGATGTTCGTAGAGAAAGGGATCCGTGTAAACTCACTAATAGATATGAAACTTGTATAGGATTTGGACATAGCGCGCAATTGTATATCGACCAAGGTTGGGCTCGCGAAATAACTAAGGAAGAAGCTCTAGATATTCTTGAAAAAAATGAAGAAACAGGATTAATACTCCAATTTGGTAATGCTAAACGTCCTGGTTTTGTATGCAGTTGCTGTGGATGCTGCTGTGGATTATTAAGAGATTTTAAAAAGATGAATAATCCCGCAAGACTTATGAAAACTAATTATTATGTTGAGATTGATTCTGAATTATGTGTTGGTTGTGGAATATGTATAGAACGGTGTCAAATGGGCGCTTTAACTCTTGTTGACGACATTTCAACTGTAAATCTAAAAAAATGTTTAGGATGTGGTCTTTGTGTTGTAACCTGTTCTTCAGAAGCAATTAAGTTAAAGAACAAGGAGAAAGAAACATCTCCACCTGAAACAACTGATGGTTTGAATGAAATGATCTTAAATAAAAAAAATGAATTAATGGAAAAATACACAAAATCAAAAAATTAGGACTTTTTTCACCAAATAATTCAAAAATTAGAGCACAGCAAGTAAACTATCAACATCAAGCCATCCTTTTAATGCATGGATTATATCACCGTGTTCATCTATAACGAATTGTCCGGGTCCTTGCTTTTCCCAACCTTCATATTTCCCGTGCTCAATACCCAATTTGGTAGCCTCTTTCAATTTCGACCGAATTTTAGTAGCTGCTTCAGCAGTCATTATTCCAAGCCCATATTCTTGATATAATTCTTCTTTTGAGCTTGGAATAACTGGAAAATCAATATTCTCCTTCTCTATATATTCCTTTGCTACTTCTTCACCTGATTGAGTGATATATAAAATTTTAGCTCCTTTTTCCTCAATTTCTTTTTTATGTACTATAAGTTTTTTTAGATCCAATTGGCATATATTACAACCAAAATATCTTGAAAAAATTACCGCAATTTTCTGAGTTCCAATTAATTCTCCAAGATCAATGATCCCTGCATTGTAGGATTCTATTTTAAATATAGGGGCTTTATCTCCTTCTTTTAAATCTTTATTTCCCATAATGTCCCACATTTCTTTAATAATATATCTTTCAAATTCTCGCTCTAATAAAAGATTTACTGAAGTTTCCTGTCATATTTATCGTTTAAGATGAATTATTAAAATTTGAATAATTAAAATGAAAATTTAAAAATTCTAAAATAGATTTTACTACTATATTAAGCTATAAAGAGGGACAACATTTTGAAAGGATTTGCAGGAATGCTTTTGGTAATAAATCTAAATAATAATGACATTAAAGAGGAACCTTTGGATGAAGAAATAGCTAAAAATTTTTTAGGAGGTTCAGGATATTGCTGTAAGTATTTATATGATAAGATAGATAAAGATACTGATCCTTTATCTTCAGAAAATATTCTAATGTTCATGACTGGTCCATTATGTGGATCTAACGCTCCCTCGAGTGGAAGGTTTGTTGTATGTGCAAAATCTCCTTTAACAGGAATCTGGGGGGAATCAAACTGTGGTGGGTTTTTTGGTCCTGAATTGAAAAAGGTAGGTTATGATGGAATTATAATTAATGGGGCTTCAAATATACCAGTATATATAGAAATCACTGAGGATGAGGCTAAAATCAAGGATGCTACTATATTATGGGGAAAAGGAATCTTTGAGACTTCAAAGATATTAAAAGAAAATTTAGGGTCAGAACTTGCACGAGTTGCCTGTATTGGGCCAGCAGGAGAAAATCTTGTAAAATACGCTTCAATAGCATCAGAAGAAAAAGCAGCAGGTAGGACTGGTATGGGTGCAGTGATGGGTTCAAAAAAACTAAAAGCTATTGTTGTAAGAGGTGATAAAATGATATATACTCCAGCTAACCCAGAAAAATATAGAGAATCTATAAAAAAAGCCAGAGAGCATATGAAGAACTCATTTTTCACTCAAGCATTCGGTATGTTTGGTACTTCTGGATTTATAGATTCTTGCAATGTTTATGGAGATTTACCTACAAAGTATTGGACTTTAGGTCAATATGACAAGGCAGAAAAAATCTCAGGAACAGTAACATATGAAAAATTTTACACAAGAAAAAATCCTTGCTCTTCATGTCCAATTGGATGTGCACGTAAAGTCTTAATAAAGGAAGGTGATTACAAAATTGATCATGAAATTGAAGCGGCAGAATTTGAAACAGTGGTAGGTTTCGGTTCCTTGATTTTAAATGATAATTTGGAATCAATTCAAAAAGCAAATTATATGTGTAATGACTACGGGATTGATACAATTAGTGGAAGCAGTACAATTGCGTTTATCTATTATCTTTTTGACAATCAGAAAATAAACTCGAATGATATTGATGGTTTAGAACCAAAATGGGGCAGTATAGGTCCCGCTCTTAAGATGATTAAAAAAATTGCCTATAGAGAAGGAATTGGCGACTTATTAGCAGAAGGCTCCGATGCTTTTGGTAAAAAATTTAATATTCAACAAGATGAAATTGCGACAGTTTATGGAATGGAAGTACCCTATCACGATTTGCGACATATATATGGCATGGCTGTGGCATACGCTTTAGCTACTCCAAGAGGTCCGTGTCACGAATCATGCGATTTGTTTCTTGTATTGATGGGGTCACAACTTGAAAGCTTTGGAATAAAATTAATAGATTGGCACAAAGATGATGAAGAAATGGCAATAGTTAGTGCATTGGTACAGAACTATCGAGCTATTTATAATTCTTTGGTAATGTGTACTATTGCGGATCCTTTACCAGAAACAATAATAGATATGCTTAATGCTGCAATAGGATCAAAATTTGATTTAGCGGAATTTAAAAAGTTAGGAGAAAGAATATATATGATGAAACGTATGTTCAATCTTAAAATGGGTATTACTCCTGAAGATGACAAATTACCTCAGATTTTACTGCGTCCTGTTAAGGAAGGTGGTTCAGCAGGCAACACCCCAAATTTCGAAAAACTAAAAAGAGCATACTATAATTATAGAACTTTTGATTTTAAAACAGGTTATCCAATTCAAGAAAAATTAAAATTTTTAGGATTAAATAATCTTTAAAAAGTTTAAATATATTAGGTTAATCTATTGTAGGTACATAATTTTCACAAATTTAACGAATTTCCTTTCCAATATAATTAATCTTATTAAATATTTATAAAAAAATTAAGAACAGAATGTTTTCTTAATGAAATATAATCAATTAATTTTAATAATGTAAGCTCAATAAATAACATAAAAAGAAATTACAATTTAATCAAAATAAAGTAGTGATTAAAAAAAAAAATTTAAAGAAGTGTTATCATTGGTAAAAAAAGAATATATTTGCGAAAAATTCTAGGTTGCTTTTCGCGACAAGATTTCACGGCAAAAGAAGTTCAGTAGTAATTGAAGATCTTTCAATCCAGATTAAAGAAGGTGCAACATTTGTTTTAGGTTTTGCTGGAATAGGACTAATAGGGCCTATTGTTGCTAATACTCTCATAGAACAAATTACTGACATAAAAGAAATTGGATTTATTACTTCAGAGTATCTCCCCCCAATCTCAGTGTTTTATGCTGGTGTTTTAAAACATCCATTCAGATTGCTTTATTCTCCCAAAAATAACTTGATAATTGGGATATGCGAGGTTCCCTTTCAAATACCAACTGCTTACAACGACTTAAGTAAAACTATATGTAATTGGGCTTTATCTGAGGATGTAAAAGCTAAGGAAATCGTGATTTTTCAAGGAATCCCCCAGAGAGGTATTATTGATGAATACCCAGTGTATTATGCTGCTGAAGAGGCAATGATGGACCATCTTGAGAAATTCGGAATTACAAAAGTTGAGAAAGGAATCATTGTAGGTCCAGAGGCAACTGTTTTAAACGAAGCATTAACAAACAGACTTAATGCTTATGCGTTATTTACACCTGTATTAGAAATACCTACTCCAGAGGGTGCTGCCAGCATTTTAGAAGTATTAAATAAAATATATGAATTATCAATAGATACAGCTGCTTTAATTGAACAAGGAAAAGAAATTAAAGCTAAAATGCTTGAATTAGCCCAAAAAGCTCAACAATATCAACAGCAACAGCAATTACCTGGTACTGGTAAAGAATATACACAGTACTTCCAATAAATCATAATTTTTTTTTCCTAATTTTTAAAATCTATTTTTTTAATTAGTAGAAATGAAGTTTAAAAGATTCAGACTATTTTATTTGAATGATACTATAAGAAAAAAGTGTTAATATTTGGGAAGATTCAAAGAAAAATTCATCCCCGTTCAAATTGATCAAGAATTGTGTTTAAGGTGTGAACGTTGCTTACGAGCATGTAAACGCAAAGCAATTTATTTTGAACATGGAGTGAGAAGAATAGACTATACTAAGTGCAAAGCATGCCTTAATTGTGTTCAAGTATGTCCTAGAAATGCTGTCGAAGTAACTTCAATAACAAATCCCGTTCAAATTGTAAGTATAAAGATTGATCATACAAAATGTAACATGTGTGAAGAATGCCTTGATAAAAATGGAAAATTCTGCCCTAAAAATCTTTTTTATAAAGAAATGGTGAAAAAAGTAGGAAGAGAGGAAGAAGGAATCAGGTATAAATATAAAGAAATCGTAAAATGTCAAGGATGTTTAAAGTGTGAATTATCTTGCCCAGAAAGGGCAATAAAACCCGTGAAGTTCGAAACTTAAATATTACTACGAATTTTTAACTTTTTTCTTTAATTTTTTGCAGAATGAGAGGTTTGATCTCTGAAAAATCTGAAATTACAACAATTCCTTCCATCTTTTTTAATTTTTTTATATTTTCTATTTCAATGTCTCTAATTTTTAGAACTAATGGTGATCCATCAGGTCTTGAAGTAACAATCGGTTCCAGATCTTGATCTGAAGGAAATATATAGGCAGTCACACCTCCTTTTATTGCTTGAGCAACACAATTAGTTATTAGTGTATCTGCGATACCATTTACAATTTTGGCGATTGAATTGGCTGAAACTGGGCATACTAAAAACATATCGTATTTGCCTAGTTGTAATGGTCCAGCATAAAAAGGAATATTAGGCGTTTTTTCCACTTTGACTTTTTCAACAGCTTCCGTAAGAGCTAACCATTTTTTATACCATTTTACAACAGCGGCACCTTCCTTTGAAAGAATTACAGTTAAATCAATATTATATTTTTTTTGTAATTCTTTCATTAAATCAATTGATTCTTGAAGTACATAACCAGTTCCTGTTATACCCCAAATAAGCTTCATATCCTTTTGATCACCGTTCCTCTTCATATAATCTTGGTAAAAATTCGGTAAAATGTCCTATTTCTTCGATGTTATGCTTTCTCAAATGTTCAATGAATGAATTTGGAATTTGAGCGGGTAAACGAAATGTTGATTTTAAGTGAGTTCCATTAGGAACTGAGTGATATTCATGTAATACCCAACTAATAGGTTTATCTTTATCATTTAAAACACTTGCTGCATTTTTATGGCTAAATTCTGCTTTTATAGGTATTGAGTCAGGATTTTCCCATCGAATCCTTAATGTTGTTGGTCTTCCTTCGATTGTTTCAACAACCCGATGTATTGCTCCCACATGCCCTTTTACATTTCTAGGAGAGATTTCCCATTCAAATGATTTATGGTCTTTAGGATGCCATAATTTATAGCGTTCTGAATTATCTATATGATCCCACCACCAATCAATCATTTCAGGAGACACTCCAGATAGTTCATGTTCTACGACTAGATCAATCGTTTCATTATTTGATTTTTTGTGATTCATTTTTATATTTCGAATAGCGATTTTAGACGTTTAAAAAATTCTTAATTTATTATGAAAAATTAACTTTATTTATAAAATCTAATGAAAAGAATTAATAATTTAAGCATGATAAATATTTAATTAGGAAAATCTAAAATTCTTCACGATGATGAATTGTGAATAATTCAAAATATGTATATCTGGATAATGCTGCTACAACTCCAATGGATCCTCGGGTTATCGAGGAGGTTAGCAAACACTTTAAAGAAAACTATGGAAATTCTATGAGTTTACACTCTATTGGACAAAAAGCAGCCCAAGTATTAATGAAATCACGTGAAATTATAGCATCTTTAATCAATGCCGAAAGAGATGAAATTTTCTTTACCTCTTCAGGAACAGAGGCTGATAATATTGCTATCTTTGGTGTTGCTGCCAAAAATAAAAATCGTGGAAATCATATTATAACTTCTGCTATTGAACATCATGCTATAGGTCATCCAAGTGAACAATTGCAAAAAAGAGATTTTCAAGTCTCCGTTTTACCTGTAGATAAAGGTGGTTTAATTAGTATTGATGATTTAGAACAATTGATAACAAAGAAAACAATTCTCATTAGCATCATTTTTGCTAATAATGAAATTGGTACAATACAACCTATCAAAGAAATCGGAGAAATTGCGAAGAAACATGACATTATTTTTCATACAGATGCAGTACAAGCTTTTGGAAAAATCCCAATCGATGTAAAAGAAATAAACATTGATCTTTTATCTGCATCTGCCCACAAATTATATGGACCTAAAGGAGTAGGAATGTTATATATAAGGAATAAAGGTATGAGAGAAGGATGGGGTAAATTTATTGAACCAATAATGTATGGCGGGGGGCATGAAAGAGATATGAGACCGAGTACAGTGAATGTTCCTGGCATTGCGGGATTTGCTAAAGCCGTAGAGCTAGCAAAAGAAGAAATGCAAAGTGAGATGGAGAGACAGACGAAATTACGTGATAGAATTATAAAATGGGTACTGCAAAATATTGAAGATTCTTATCTCAATGGTCATCCAACACAAAGATTACCAAATAATGTAAATTTAGGATTTAAATTTATAGAAGGAGAATCTATTGTCCTTGATCTGGATATGGAAGGGATAGCAACCTCAACAGGTTCTGCATGCTCATCAAAATCCCTAGACCCATCCCATGTGCTTTTAGCAATTGGATTAAAACCAGAGGAAGCTCACGGGTCACTGAGGGTTTCCTTAGGACGATTTACAACAGAAGAAGATGTAGATTATTTCTTACAGAAATTACCAGGTGTAATTGAAAGATTGAGAAAGATGTCTCCACTCAAAAAGGGAGTAAAATATATGTTTGATGAGACTGCTATAAATCATCATCATTAATATCTATATTAAAAATAATTATAAAACTAGATTTTTAACGAAATAATTCATCTCGAAGTTCAATTTCGAATACTGGATGATTATCATTACTCTAAGAATTAATTATTCAAGAGAATTCAGCTATTAATTGGTTTTAATAAAAATAAATTATCTTATCTCTATGTAAAAAGTAAAAATTCTTAATAAAATAAAGAATATCTATCATAAATTAAACTCTATATTTTCTAATAAGGTAATTTTCCTATTGAATGGAGAAGTAGTTTTCTTCCGATTAACGGATGTAGGACGAAGTATTGATTTGAAAAAAATAACTAATGTTATTCCTGCAATTCAAGATAAAAAAATTATCAAAACTAAAGACACTCCTTCATATTTGGATTTTCCAGATCCCTTGCTTTTGCAAGTTACTCAAGATATATCATCTGAATTAAAAAATGTTGAGAATATAAATCTATATATTAAATTATATTCTGACGGTGTGATTTCTTTGATCGCCAGACTTGTTTTTCGAGATTTATCATTTAAAGAATTACACACCTTAAAGAGAATTAAATTTACGACTTCTGATGGTGAATTTCAAATAAACAAATTTTTGAAATATCACCATAATAAAGTTTTTGAGCAGATAAGAGATTGTATTGGTGAAGAAGGCTTTATATTTGGTGAATCCGAACATGAAAAATACACATTATATTGTTTAACTGATGAATTTGAAAACCCAAAAGAATTTATAGAAAATGAGAGAGATTATATATCAGCTCTACTTATGGGAGAAAATCCTGAACTAAATCTTAGCAAAGATCAAATTGATAAAACACTTAGAAATCCTTTTTCATTTTTAAAAAATGATTTGATACTATTCGATTTTGATAGAGGGTTAATCATCGATCCTAATTATGATTATGAAGAGGTTTTACTCGTTGTTGAGATAGCTAATTTCCAATTGCTTGAATTACGTACTTTAGATAAATTATTGGATAGAAGGTTAGCAATAGCAGAAGAAGATATACGTAAAATTTATTTTAAAAGTCGAAGTTTGTTTAGAAGATTCAAAAGAAGGGTTGGGCGACTAATTCGATTAAGATATGATCTGTTATTTTTACTAGAAAATATTGAAAATGTTTCAAAACTAATTGGAGACTACTTTTTGGCTGAAATATATACACATTTGTCAGAGTTATTTCAATTAAAAGAATGGAGCAATAGCATAAGACATCGGCTTGAAACATTAGAAGATATTTATAATGTCACACAAACTAATATTAACGAAAAATTCCTACTCTATGTTGAAATTCTACTTAGCTTTATTTTTATTATGGAATTTATACTCCTTTTGTTTGATTTCTTTTTGTAATATCAATATATCTTTTATTTATGACTTA
>JBHLKB010000079.1:0-9069 GCA_048887205.1 Candidatus Hodarchaeota archaeon | reverse complement strand
TTGTAAGGTATTGCTTGTAATAAGAAAGAATTTTTAATAGGTATTCTTTATCTTCCTCATTCCATTCCCGTCTTATTTTTTCTAATGACCCTCTCTGAACTATTCGTTTCAAGATTGTGTTTGGTTTAGCGTATAAGTAAAATATGTAATCTTCCTTCCAGTGAATAGAATTATAAGTGTCCAAAATAAGATTATAATCTTTTTCTTTTAAATTTAAGCTCTTAGAATATATTAAAACGCATATTGGAGTTCTATCTAAAATAATTATCCTCCCATTATATTTATCGTCAAAATTTACGATATTCTTATTACGTCGGATAAATTGTTGCAAAAAATGGAGTTCACTTCTAAAACCAATTTGTTTGTTTGAAGATCCAAAGGGAAAAGGAGGTTTTTTTATATATCTTTCAGGAAAAAATTTGAATTTATGATTATCTTTAACTTTTGATTTGAAATGATTGAAAACTGTTGTTTTTCCAACGCCATGTGCACCAGCGATAGAGATAATAATGTTATCTTTAGAACCCTTATTTCTATAAATAGTTTTGCTCAAAATTATTTACTCCAAACAAATAGGATTAAATCGTAATAACATAACTTTAATTTTAATAATTCTAGACATTATTGATTTTTTCTTATTATTAAATTATATGTATTTGGGGGGTAATGTAAAGTTGAAATTAAAGAATATAAAGAATAATTAAGATAACTACAACAATATTATAAGCAATATTAGCTATAATAGTATTGAATAGATTTCCGTTTATCGAATAAAGAACTCCGAGAGCGGTAAATGAAAGGAAATTTGCGAAAATAAAACTCATTCCTACTGGAAAAGAAAATAACAACATTAAAAGCGAATATGCGAGTGCAACTATGAGAATCACATAAACTTCATTTCTAATTCTGCGCTTTAACGTGTTATGAAGAACCCCTCTAAATACAATCTCTGAAGAGACTGCTCCTATACATAATGTTAACGTAAGAAGAACTATCCATAGTAAATCAGCAGTTCTAATTAAATCGTTTTGTTGATCTATATTTAATCTGACGTTAAGAATGTCTAAACCAATATCGTAAAAGAATGTAATAATAGAATCAGAAAAAAATTCAATCAATACTAACAAAAATGTACCAAAAATTCCGATGAGTATAGAAATAAGAATTTTCTTTGAATCAAAATAAAACCCTAATTTATTAAAGCTATGTTTTTTTCTATAAATATACCAAATTGGATACAAGCCAAATAATATTTCAGCTATTTGACTTAAGAGGATTAGTTGAATATTAATAGGGGATGAAGATAAATCTATTTGGAATGAAATTATTGTAAATATCAAGAAGAAGGAAATTATAAGTACATAAATACAAGTTCCAAAAACATTTATGCCTTCTTTAAAATTCCATGTATCTTTCTTTAAGAGAAATTGTTCTTCAGGTTCAAGCTTTTTATCTGTAAAAATTAAACCAGGCTTCTTTTGAATTACTGCTTTTTTACCTTCAGAAACTTTTTCTAATTGTGTATTACATATCGGACATTGATTTATAATAGTAGATGTTATTATTGATCCACATCCAGGACATTTTCGAGAGATACCAGCTTCTTTAACCGAAACTGGCTTATGAAAAATATGAGGTTCAGTGATAATCTTACCATTTTTTAGTTTAATAATTAACTTACCACAATTTGGACAGTAGGTTTCACTTTTTCCTACATCTGAGCCACAATAAACGCAGTATTTTATTTTTTTTTCATTATCCTTGGACATTTTTTACCAAATATCTAGAAAGATTTGATAGGGTCTAATTTTATGAAAAAATCGTTTTTAACATTTTATTTGGTTTAATATATAAACTAGGAATTAAATAATTTATGTTTATATTTTTATTATTTATTAATAACTATTCTTATTTGACATTTCGTTAACAATCAGAGAAATAACACAAGATTTGGTAAATTATTATAAAATTTTCATTGAACAGTTAATTCAGTTAGGTTAAAATTTAGAGAATAGTTAGGTGATAATTGTATGTTAAAAAAAATCTTTAAAAAGAGAATAAGTGAGATCCGAGAAAAATACAAAAATAAAAATGTGTTAATTATTGATGAGACATCTAACTTCTTTGGATTGGAATCTCAAGGAATATGGAAAGTTCGTGGGAATGGTGTTTTATTACTTACAGAAGAAGAATTATTCTTTGGAATGTGGAAACCTAAGAAAGAATTTTTAATACCAGTTAAATCTATCATTGAGATTTCAAACCCAAGATCATATATGCATAGATCTGTATTTAGACCTCTTTTAAAAATAACATTCAAAAATGAGAAAAGGGAATCTGATTCTGCAGCGTGGTATGTAAGGAATTTAGATAAGTGGAATGAAGTTATTAATGAATTGATTTCATAAACTCATTTTAAATCATGTATTTCTGTTCTTATTAATTTTTGTAATGGTCTTTTTTGTGACATTATTTAATTCCATGAGTAATAATCCCTGATAATAAGGGATTGAATCATAATACCCCTCTCCTAAATCAGATTTTCCTGCATGAACTAGTGCCATTTGAGCGTTAAGTGCGGCTCTCATTAAAAGTTCAATACCTTTATAAATCAAATTTGGGCTCCATGTTCCGTTTTGTGGATTGGACCACCATACAGGGCATGAATAGATACCACGATCATAAAAATATCTTGCAGTATTATAATAATTTTCAACCTCCCAATCTGTTGTTAGGTCTAAATTATCTGCTAAATTCATTAAATTGTTAAGACTATTCATTAATTTCCAGTAGTAGTTATGAATATTGTTATTTGGATGTTTCCATAATGGATAAGGAATTCCTAACTGAATATCTTCATAAGTAGTACTCCAACTTGATTCGCGTGGTATGATTTTTTGTTTATTTATTGGAAAATATTGATCCAATTCAGAAATTGATATAATTTTAATTGTCTCTTCCATCTGAATTAAATCTAATACCTTCTTTAGAAAAGTTTTTTCATAATTTTTGATATGATGCCCGAAAGTCTCACCATCCATAGCTGTGATAACGTATCTATCTTTTTTTTTTTCTGGTTTTGTTTTTGGGTTTTCTTTTGGTTGAAAAATCTCTTTAATAGATTTAACAAATTCTTTAGCAGATATATCCTTAAAAGAGATTTTATTACTAAGAATGTCATCTCTAAAGAACAACTGAAGTCCATTAGGTGAACAAAAAATATGATCATAAGGCCAGCTAATCGGGCAGGCAATTCCACTTAAAATTACCCATTTGTATCCTAACTGGCGAATAAATTTAGCAACTCCCCCCGATATAGCCAATTCTGGAGGAAAAAAACCTTTTCTATGCCAACGACCAAATTCCCTCCTGTTAACTTCTTCATTCATCTGAATTTGATGTTCTGCTTCTTTTTTTGGAATTAATGGAAGAATGGGATGATATTTTGCCGTTCCTACAATCTCAATTTTACTTTCAGATACTAAATTCTTTAGTAGATCCATTGTATCTGATATTCCATATTCATAGAGTATTTCAATTAGTACTCCATTGATATTTAAGCAGAATTTTGTATTTTCGTATTCTGCTAATAAATTAAATAAGGGTTTGTAACATTCCTTATCAATTTCTTTCAAAATCTTAAGCTCTTGTGTAGGAGGTTGATAAATATGGAGTAGAGGAGCCCAAAAAGTTATCATCTAACTTAATAACCCGAACTTTAATTATATCTTTTTAATTACAAATATTATTAATTTTAATTTGGTTTTATTCTAATAATATTTTTTTGTAAAACCATACAATTTTAATTTTCGTGAAAAAATTGAATGAAATAAAATTTGGTCATCAATTGTATTACCTGCACTCTTATGATTTTTTCCAGAAGAAGGTTATGGTAGCAAGTAAAGAAAATTGGGATTCTCTTTGGCTTCCTGATCACCTAACTGGTATGGGAGGGTCATTAATTGACGATTTTCTAAGCGCTTGGCCACTTTTTGGTTCAATGGCAAATATCATTAAAGGAAAAACATTGGGCACAGCTGTTACAGATCCTCATAGAATACACCCTGCAGTCCTTGCGCAATTATGCACATCGGTAAATCATATTACTGGAGGAAATTTTATTTTAGGAATAGGAGCTGGTGAAGCAATGAATTTGAAGGCTTATAATATTCCTTTTAACCATGCTATATCTAAAATGAGAGAATCTTTAAAGCTAATGAAACTATTTTGGAAAAAGGGTAAGAGAGTTACATTTAAAGGACAACATTACAATGCGGAAAAAGCTATTTTGCTCCCTAAACCCGTATCAGATATTCCTATATGGATAGGGGCTAATAGTCCAAAAACATTAAAACTGACTGGAGAAATTGCGGATGGTTGGATTCCCGTTGGAATTGATTATACTACGTATAAACGAAATAAGCAACAAATTATTAAGGTAATGAGAGAGAACGGGAGAGATTTGGAGAAATTTTCATTTGGGGTATTCCAATTTACTTTTATAAATGATGATAAAGAAAAAGTCTACCAAAGATTAAAAGGCATTAAATTTGAATTATTGATGAGTCCTCTAAGAATAAAAGAATTAGGATATTGGAAGGATGAATATGAAGAGATTTACTTCGAGGCTACAGGGATTAAAAGTGATGAAATGAGTATACTACGGATTGATCGAGATGATATTGCAAGGTTCGATCTTAGGAAATTAGAGCCCATATTAAATGAAATTCCCGATGATTTACTACTAGAAAGTATGATGTTTGGGACAAAAGAAGAAATCATTAAAAAGATTCGTAAATTTATAGAAGCAGGCGTTCAACATTTCATTTTTTCATCTACTAATGGAGCATCAAGTAAAAACGCACCATTTACTTACTGGGATGCTTCAAGAATAATAAGTGAGGAAATTATTCCATTATTTAAAAACTCTAACGTCTAAATGTTATCCTAAAGATTAGGTAGTTAATATGTTATTATGGAGCAAAATTACATAGAGCAAATTTTAAAAGCATAGTATAAAGAAGTAAAAATTACAATTTATTTCTCTAAAATTTTTTCTTTTATAGTTGTACCAAAATGGGTCGCACCAGAGCCTATGTGGATTAAAAATTCATCACCAACATTAATATCAACTACAGATTTAGCTTTACCATTTTGATCCACCAACCGAATTGTTTCAGCATTTTGACATACACAACTAATGGGAATTTTTTTGCTATCTTTTAAGACTTCTAATTGGAATCTTAACATAGGTCGAGTTTCTATTTTTACTCGCCCTAAAGAAACGATTCTAGCATCTCCCTTATAATTTACAGCAAATACTTTATCTCCCCCTTTCAATTCGCTAAGATACTTTGTGCGATAATCTTTTTCTGGATCATCATCAGGTACTAATATATAAGCAGAGACATCCCCTGCATTGACTCTGAAAGGTCTTGATGCCACAAAGTCAGTTTCAATTGTCTCGGAATGAATCAGGCAGAAACCTGCAGCCGTTGATCCTACTAAAAACCCTTCTCCAATATTTAGAAGTGATGTTGAATCAACACATACCCTTTCAGCTTCAGGGATTTCTTCAATGTTGATAACTTTAGCTTTAGTCAAATCTATATGTAATTTTGTTTGGGTAAGTTTCTTCAAATCTATAATATCATTTGCGCTCTTTGGGGTCATAATTATTCCATCAACGCCCATTTCTAATGTTTTCAACATCAATTCTGCTTCATTAACAGTTTCAACAGCAGCAATTAAATTTGTGTCACTCAAATGCATTTCTGCTATGAGATTCTCAAAAGGAATTATCTTCCAATTTTTGGCAGAAACTATTATAAAATCTAAATATCCAGTTTTAGCTAATTCAATTACTTCTTTTTCATCTTCTTTAGATTTTAATTCAACGTAAAATCCTATACTTTTTTCCGAGAGAACGTTCTTATCTAATCTTTCTTCTAATTTATCTTTAGTACTATAAATTTGGAAATATGTAGGAATCTCATGATCTTTTGTATAAAGAAATACACGCCCCATTTTTTCAAATTCATTAAATGTTTCTTTTGAGACTAAAAAGTGTAAAATATTATGATTAAACGCTTCTTGAACTAATTCTTTAAAATCTCTACTTTTAGATTCAAAGTTCAATATTATTTTTTTCATATTTCCTTAAAAATCGGTCCATATAAATTTTTTTGATATGAATTATTTTATTATATTATATCAAATATTATTAAATTTTTAAGTTAGAAAAATCTTATAATTCATAAATCAGATAGAATAAATATAAACGTCTAAAAGGAGCAATATTAAAATGGGTTTAAAGAAGAAACTCTTTCCTAGAAAAAGCAAAGAAAAAGAAAATCTTGTGATGAAAGCGAAAGGTCATATCCATAAATTAAATTTAATGAATAAAAATTACAGTAAACGTGCAGAAATAAGCCGGAAAAATGCAAAGATTGCATTAAAACGGGGAGAAAAAGATCGCGCTAAAAATTATTTAATCCAATATAAAGCATATCAAGCCAAAGTTGACCGAGCTACTAATATCAGGGGAAAAATCGAAAGACAAATTCAAGCAATAGAAGAAGGGATGCTAATCTCCCAAACTGGAGATGTTATGGGTGGTATAAGAGATGAATTAGAATATATAGCAACAAAAGCATCTCCTGCGAAAGTAGCTGAAATAGCAGAAGATTCTGAGGCATATGTGGCTGAGATCGAAGAAGCAGCTGAAATTTTAGCTGGTGATCCAGAAATTGATCTCGCTATTGATGTTACAGAAGAATTAAATCAATTAGAAACAGAAATGCTTCTTGAGCAAGGAGGAGCAATGCCTGAAATTCCTGCAGATGATCTTCAATACATACCAGAGTATGATGAATTAGAAGAGGAAACTGAGCTTAAATCAAAAGAAAAATTAAAGGATGAAATTGACAAATTAAGAAAGGAATTGGAAGGCTAATTCTTTTTTGTATAAATTTTTCACTTTTTGCAATCAATCTATATTAATTTTTTATAAATAACCAATTATTTTAATTCCTTTAAAGCAAGGACCATATTTTTCACTTTTTTTATTGCTATTTCATACCCATCTTTTTCTCCAAAAGATCTCAACTCGAAAAAACCACAATCTGGTTTAATTATTAAATTTTTAGAACCGTATTGATCAATCCCTTTTTTTATAAATTTTTTAAGAAACTCAATATCCTCAATGTATTCGCTAATTTGTTTATTATTTTGTGGGGCAAATTTAGATTCAACAGTGCCCATAGCTAATAATTTACCAGTATCTTGAAAATGCTTCTTTTCAAATATATTAAAATTTTCTTCGTTTGTTCTAAACTCGTGATCAAGTATATTTACTTCTGTATTCAATAATATATCTCGTAGTTTAGGACTAATTTTGCCACACACATGAATAGATGACAAGGATTTTATCCCTGATATCGCTTTATTTATAGTTTTAATGTAAAAATCTTCTTTATGAAATAAAGGCTTCCTTCCTACTAAAAGACCTAATATAGGTTCATCCATGGATATTATATTTATCCCCATATCATTATAAGTAGCTCCAATTTGTTTCATTATTTCTGCAAGCTTATCAATAATCCAATCTACCATAATAGCTCTCGGTTCCTTAAAGATAAAGCGTGTAAATCCTTTTTTAAGTTCCTCTTTTAATATAATTTCAAATGCTAAGGTAAACGGTCCAGTTAAACATGCTTTTGTCCCTTTAATTGAATCATTTAAATGAGGATGTTCTTTTAAAAATTTAATCATCAATTCTCCATATTCAGTTGCTACGTTGTGTTTTGGAATCTCGAAATCTCCAAATAGATAAAATTTATTATAAATCTCTTTTAATTGGGTGATAATTTTTGCTAAAGGAGATAAAAATTGACTAATCATCGAAATTAATTGGGGATAACATGGATAATCAATTCCTATATCTATAATATCATTGAAAATCCTTAACATGTTATCAGTGGTATTACTTAAGGGCCAACTACCGACGACCGTAGTAAATAATCCTTCCACTTTTTCCATGAGATGTAGAATAATAAAAAAAATATAAATATAGAATAGAAAAAATATGCAGATCCTGAATAAAATTTATAAATTATATTTTATGTGTAAAACCGTTTTTTGTCAAAGTTTCTACTACTTTTCCGTAGATCTTCAACTTCTTGCAGATTTTCATTTAAATCTTGTATTTTTTTATCAATTAAATAAATTTCTTTTTGCAAGTTCTTAAACGTTTTAAAATAATCAACTTCAGAAATAATTCCCTGATCGAATTTCACATCAAGTTTCTTTAGTGTTTCTTTCAGACTGTATCTCTCTTTATCCAATTCAAGCATTTTTTTATGTTTTTCTTTATCTATTTTAAATAGTTTCCGTTTGTACCGATAAGAATTATGTGGTGGAAGATATTCCGAATCGAATAAATCAGATAAATGATTTCTATTATAATCTTCGAATGCAGCTTCGTTATTTAAATGGTAATCAATTTCATTGTATCTGTTATTAATCATATTATTTAATGAATTAGGATCGTATGGATTTAAGTTATTGAGTAACTCGTTATCAGAATTTATTCTTTGAGGATTGTAATTTTGAAAGCGATTTGGATTATAAAAATTTTGTAAAAAGAAGGTATTTTTATCACAAGGAGGAATTTGAGAATTGCCGATAAATTGGGCTGATTGAATAGGAAGTGGGATATAGGGTGAATTATTTATTTTATGATAAAAATTTGCACTTCTTGGAAAGTTGAGCCAGGATTGAGCCCTATTTTGAGGGTGGATAAATTGAGGAGGTTCTCGTGAACCAAAATTGGATATTTGATTGGGGTGAATATTAAAAGGGTTGGTTAAATCTTTATTATAATTATATGGGTTTTCAAAATTTTTATTATATTGGCATTTTATACTAAAAAAGGAGTTTATGCTTTCTTCTATATAATTTACTAATTCATTTAAGTCAATATTGATTTGTTGAAGTTTCTCCGCAGTTTTCATATCATATATCGTAGTTTCATCAAAAGTTCTTGCTAAGAGCATGTATTCAATTACT
>JBHLKB010000078.1:0-9070 GCA_048887205.1 Candidatus Hodarchaeota archaeon | reverse complement strand
GATGGCACTGATGGAAATCCTGGAGAGCTTATTGTTAACGCTTCAGACATTTCCGGGTTATCTTTAGATCCCAGTGGAACATATCACGTACCCAACACGATAGGAAACCATACATTTACTTTTACTGCATGTGACATGGATAACGATAGACTTGATGATATATTAAACATTACTATAATTATACAGATAAACATAATAGATGACGACGATGAGGGTCCTATTATTAAAAGTGTTAATATTACAAACAATCGTGTTTATGATCATTATGAGTTTATAATTATTGATGTGTTAGCTGAAGACAAATCAGGAATTTCTGAGCTATTTATTGAGTTTAACAATATTTGGTATTATGATGATAACGGGGATGGTCAATTTTTTATTGAAAATCCAAGGACTCCTGGGATTTATAATTTTTCTGTTGTTGTAATAGATGCCGATAACGATCGAGAAGGAGATCATGAAACTACTCAGGTAATTTTATCATTTGAAGTTTTCGATGATGATATTACGCCACCTAATATATATCTTTATTATGAGAATTATAATTATCAAATATCCATTCTTGATAATGATGGTATGATCGATAGTAAAGCTACCGGAGAATATCATTTAATCGACGAAGAAGGTATGATCTTGGAATCAGGTATTATGTCTCTGGAAGATTTTAAATATTTAATCACTATCCCATTAAAACCAGGAAATTATACTCTAGAAGTGTATTCAACTAATAATGACATTGAATGGGAAGGTGATGAGGAATTTAATGTTGAAATATTTGATATATCTGTTGGGATTAAAGAATGTTTTCAAAAAGTTGATACATTAATTGAAAATTTAATAATTTATGTTGATGCGAATCTCTACTCAATACTAGCAGATAATATAAGATTTAAATTGCGTTTAGCTCAAGAAGACTTAAGGGATGCTTATGATTTGGTTGAAATAGGGAATCTTAAATGTTGTTTGTTTAATGAACTCATAGTACAGGCAATTATAGAATTTGTTGAGTTCGAGACAGAAATCTATAATAATATTGATTTAATAGTTGATGAGATAAGAGATGAAATTATAACTTCTTTACATGAAATAAGAAATTTTGTTGTATTATTAATAGGAACTTCTGTTGATTATGTTTTAGGTCTTAAAGGTATTAGTAGTGGATACAATATTGCTCTCATTGAAGTTGAACTTCTGAATCTTGCGGATTTTGTTGAAGAACTTGAGGATTTGGATACAAAATATTTAGAAAAACTAATAAGATTGTCTGCTCTGCATTTAGAACTTGCCATTATTAAACTTTCACGGGGTATTAACCCAGATTCAACATTATCAAATGCTCAAAAGTTTATAGAACGCGCCAAGGAAGAAGTAAATAATTTATTAGAGAATTATGAGATCACAGAAGATATAGTAACAAAATTGCTAGAAACACTTGATTATTGTTATTTTAAGATTGAAGAAATTAAATTGGGAGAATAACCAGAATTATAGAATTTTATATAAAAATTAAGGAAGAGGAAAATCATGGCGGTATATCAGAAAAGGGGAAATATTATAGATTATTGCCATAAAATAAGAGAGTTGTGTCGAAATGAATTTGATTCAAGAATATTTAGTAGTAAATTAATTAAAATTCTAAGAAGCCTTAATGAAATCAAACAGAACGCTAGGTTAAAAATTTCCATATATATCTTTGAGAAATCCGTGAATAGTGAGGATAAATAAGTTAAAATGAGAAATGCCTCATTAAAGAATTGAGAATATCCTCAATCTCAAGCACTTGACTTGTTATATATGTAGTATTTCGTACACTATAATTTTCTTAAGTAATATTTTAATTAGAAATTTATTTTTTAGAAATTAAGAAACTATAGGTAGGGCTATGTTTAAAAGTTAAATGAGATTTAATAAAAACAGTGATAAAATTATGGAGCAGATAATCTCACGATGTGGTAACTTATGCTCAGAATGTCCTTGGTCCATGTATATGCGTAAAAAAATCAGTAAAGAAAACTGGGAGGAATATTCTGAAGAAATAAAGAGGTATACTGGATTCAAACCAATTAAGTATGAATGGGAAGGTTGTGTTGGGTGTTTAACCCCAAATGAAGAATTACCAAAACACCCTTTTTTTAACTTATTACGAAAATGTCGTACGAGAAAATGTGGCAGTAATAATGAGGTTTATAATTGTGCATATTGTGGAAGATTCCCATGTGGGAATACCGTATCTAGTACTAATTTTACAAGAGAAAAAATATCTGAAAAATTGGAAATCACTATTGATGATAAAACATATGATCGATATATTAAGATGTTTGACTCTATGACAAATCTTAAGAAAATCCGAAGTACTTTACCCAATGATCAAATAAAGAATCCTAAGCCCATTTCTAAAAAAATTGATATTACTCCATTAAAGGGGGAATTTAAGAATGAAGCTTATAATAAAATTTATAAGAAATTTCTTGAAATTGTAAACTCTAATCTAGGGATTAAAGGGATTGATACCGTTGCCGGTTTAGAAAATTATACATTAAGAAAGGATTTTCTATGGAAATTTATATGGATTTTCGGATTACATGGAAAAATTGAGGGAAATGATTTAAGTATCGATAGCATTACATTATATGAGAATCGAAAACCCAAATCTCTTCCGAGTACTGAAGATCAATGGAAAATATACTTTGAGATATTGGCAGGTTTTGGGATAAATGCGAAATTGGAGATAAAAACTGATAAATTATACACACCTGGAGGTTATATGCGAGTAAAAATACCTCAAACAAATAACCCTACATATATTATTAAAATGAACCTTGATCCAATTCTTCAAAAATTCCAATTATTTAAAGCATTGAATGAATTTTTATCTGAATTACAAAAAAAGACAGGAAAACGGGCGTTTACAAACTTTAAAAAATTAAATTTTAATCCGATCCTCAGCTAAGAAAAACTGGAATGGAAAGGTAAATTCAACATCTGATTTCAATGAAAATTCTAAGGGAAAATTAGATAAAAACAATTTTAATTCTTTTTGAAAATTTCCAATAACTAATGCTTTAGGTTTTTACATTATATAGAATTCTTCTGAAAGAAAATTATAAAAACTAAAAATAATAAAAGAATAAATAATAGATGGTTATTTACAGGTAGTGAGGTATTGATATGGAAGATGTAAAAAATGTGTGGATAAAAAGAATTTATGAAAATTGCAGTGGATGCAGAAGATGTGAGATTACATGTTCTCTACATCATGAGAGGAAAATATGGCCGGAAGCTTCAAGGGTTAGAGTTTTCATGCTTGTTCCAGGAGTTGAAATACCTCATCTCTGCTTTCAATGTAATGATTACCCATGTGTTGAGGAATGTCCCGAGGAAGCTCTATCGGTAGATGATCATACAGGAGCTATAATCACTGACAAATCGAAATGTACCGCATGTGGAATATGTATTAATGCCTGTCCTGGAAGAGTACCACATCTCCATCCTCAAAATGAATATATAGTAATTTGTGATTTATGCGGAGGAAAGCCGAAATGTACAACTACTTGCCAAGAAGGTAAGTGGGATACTTTGATTCTCTCAGAGAGCCAAGATGAAGAAACGGAAAAAATCCAAGCTAAAACTCCTAAGAAACTCACATATGAAACTGCAAGAAAAATATTAGGTAAAAAGGCAACTGAAGAGGTGTATGAATGGTGAATGGTTATGCTGGAAAATTTCTGGAAATAGATCTGAAAAATAAGAATGTTGAAGAAATTACATTTTCAGAGAAAATTATTCAGGATTACATGGGAGGTAGGGGTTTAGGAGTAAAGATATTGTGGGATAGGCTTGGAAATAAGTGGGAAACGATTGATCCTCTAGGTGCTGAAAATATTTTACTCATGCTTACTGGACCTTTTACAGGATATTTTCTTGGTGCTAGAATTTGCGTAACTGGAAAATCTCCTCAAGGTAATGGAATTATAGGTTCAACAGTCGGGGGAGAGTTTGGTGTTGAATTAAAATGTGCCGGTTATGACGGAATAATTTTTACGGGAAAGGCTGAAAAACCGAGTTATGTATTTATTTGTGATGATAAAATAGATATTAAAGATGCTTCACATATATGGGGTAAAACTAGCAGAGAATCTATGCGTTATCTCATAAAGAATTCGATTAATGATATTAAAAAAATTTATCCTAATTATGGGGAGTTTAAGGAACCTTCCGTTCTATATATAGGTCCTGCTGGAGAAAATAAATCCAGAGCAGCAGCCGTAATAGCGAAATATACACATGCTGCTGGTTACGGAGGATATGGTGCTGTAATGGGATCTAAAAACTTGAAGGCTGTGGTTGTAAAAGGTTTTGGTCCCTTACCAGATGTGTTTGATCAGGATAAAATGCTCGAGCTGTCGCATGAATTTTCAGATAATTGTTTTATGATAGAATTTTTTAGACGTTGGGGTACAGGATCGGGAGGATATACATTTGGAGCGGACTCAAGTTCAGAGCCAGTTAAAAATTGGCAGGAAGAATGGCATAATGAGGAAAGTTATAAAGGTGAAGAATTCGATAAACTTTGGGTAAAAAAATACTGGGGAGATTTCGGTTGTCCTGTTACATGTCTAAAGTTGGCAGTGTTGAGAGATGGAAAATATAATGGGGCTGTCTGTGATAATCCTGATTACGAACTTGAGGCATTCCTGGGGCCAAATTTGGGTATTTTTTCACCAGAACAGAATATTTATCTATCGTATATAGTAGAAGAATTAGGATTTTGTGGTATTCAAGGCGGTGCAATTTTGGGTTTTACAGGGGAATTATTCCAAAGAGGTATCATTTCAAAAGAAGATTTAGGAGGAATTAATCTTGAATGGGGAAATGTTGATGCATTTGCAGAATTAGCTAGAAAAATTGCTTTTAGAGAAGGTATTGGGGATATATTAGCAGAAGGGATATATCGGGCGGCTTTGAAACTTGAAGAAATGAAAGAAACCGAAATCCTTAAATATGCAATTCATCTTAAAGGCATGGCAATCGGAGCTCACGGTCTTAGAAGCGGTAAGGACATGGTAACACCAACATCAATCGGATATAGTGTATCAGTTCAAGCAGGAGACCATACATCATCGGCTGCTCTTCCTATTGATGGACGTGGAAGTGAGTTACGCTCAATTATGAGTGATTCTGGAGTATATTGTAACTTTACTACCTTTACCCTAGCTTTTGCTCAAATTGCTAGTTTCTATCAAGCAGTTACGGGTTGGGAATTACCAAAAGAAAGATGGTTCAGTGAAAAAGCATTAAGAATTTTACAATTACAGAGAACTGTATCACTGCTTGGAGGACCGGATGCTGAATGGAGATCAAAGCAAGATGATACTCTACCGTCTAGATTTTGGGAACCTCTCCCATCGGGACCATTCAAAGGGGAATCAATAGATAAAAATACATTTGAGAAATTAAAATCCGAATATTACACAGCAGTGGGGTGGAATGAGGAAGGTGTACCTAGTTCTGAGATATTGCAAAAGCTAGATTTAAAAGATGTTGAATCGAAGCTTAAAAAAGAAGGTTTGTTATAATTTAATAGATACAAAATCGGAGCCAGATGACCTTATATGAACCATTTATGGTTATAGAGCAATTTGAAAAGAATAAAACATTATCAGCTGAATCTCGACGTTAATTGTTTTCCAATTCCTTTTGCTTTTTGTACCAATGTATTTTGATTATAGATAGCACCAATCCTACGGAGTCCAGGCGCAATCATTAAATCTTTAACATTATAGCCTAAAAGATTAAATAATCTCGAAGCATTGTCAATATATTTTTTAAATAGATCGATATTAGGATTACCATGAGTAAAAACTAACACCAAATCCTTTTTTCCAATTTTGCTTTTAAATCCCGCACTTATTTGGGAAAAATGACGATCAACGAATATTTTTAATTGAGCAGACATTTGCCCAAAATATATAGGAGACCCAATTATCACTGCATCTGATTGTTTAATTTCTTCAAATAGATGTGGCATATCATCCTTTAGTGCACAATCTTCATCATTAATTTTACAATGATAACAACTTTGACATCCCTTTATATCCATTTCATTTAAATTAAATATTTCAGTCTCTGCACCATTCTCTGCGCCACTTTCTAGAATTATCTCCACTAATTTTTGAGTATTTCCCTCAACTCTAGGACTACCTACAATACCAATGATTTTCATTTGATTTATACACCTTACATTCGAAGTTAAGATATTTTAATTTGAAATTCTAAAATTTACTTTTTCTGAGTGAACTAATTAGATATTACTTTATGTAATTTGATAAAAATTTATAATTTTTTTTATTTCTTCTTTAATTATAAATTCCGAGTCTGATTTCAATGAAAATGTTAAGATATGAAAATTTATTCTAATAAGAATTTTTGTAATACATTTCTATAATGAGTGCAATACCAAATTAGAGGAGAACTGTAATTCTTGACATAATTAAATAAAGAAATTATTGGATCTTCATAAATAATGGTCTACTATTTTTTTATAATACAATTTTCTTTAAATTCTAATATGAATACGAATAATGATTTAGACAATCTTTATAAATTAACACCGGAAGATGTTAAAAAGGCATGTGCGGTAGCAGGGAACGCTTTTCAAGATGATCCTATCATGGTATTTGTATATCCTGATGAGAAAGAAAGAAAAGAAAAAGCGCAATATGGATTTTATATGATCTATAATTATGGCATAAAATATGGATTAGCTTATGCTACATCTAAAAACTTAGAAGGAATTACAATATGGTTACCACCTGATAAAGTATATCCTTCTTTTTGGTCGATGATGAGATATGGTGGTTTTTATGCCATGCGCAAGGTAGGTTTAAAATTACAAGCGATGAAAAGATCTATGACGGTTTTCAAATTTGAAGAAGAGAGGCATAGATACCATGTGCCCGATAAACATTGGTATTTTCAAAATATAGCCGTTGAGCCAGAAGAACAAGGGAAGGGATACGGTGGACTACTCATAAGTACTATGCTTAAAACTATTGAGAGCGAGGGGTTACCTGTTTATGTGGAAACTAATACCGAAAAGAGCGTGTCAATTTACCTGAAATACGGATTCGAAATACTTGAACATACAATAATTCCTGAAACCCCTATACCTCTTTGGTGTATGTTAAGAAAACCAAAACAAACTTGATTTATGAGTCTCATCAATATAGGGACAAAATTTAAAAAATCTCATCGATCACTGTTTTGAGCGCGAACGGCTTATTGAGTTCCAGCATCTCACTGGTTTTAACAGATTTATTGAGCGCTTGCCAAATCTCCGAATTTTCTCTTATCGCATTAGTAAAGCGCGTTAACTTCTTCAAGGCAGGATACGACTGGCCCTTAATGATATAGCATGCCAAGAATGATTCAATAGGATTTATTAGGATAGTATTATCCCCAATTCGAATCCGATCAATGGATTTCGAAAAGATCTCGTCGCTGAAGGTGTTAAACGCTGACAGGAACGAGCTAAACAGGTCATTGTGATCCCAGTTTGCCATAAAAGGATGATTGAAATAAGTAGCACCACTGCTATCCATGATGAGGAGCAATATTGGAGTTTCATCAACTAATTCTGGAGGATCTAACGCACGTTTTTGAAGTATAATCTCTATAGTTTCCTCTAGTAAAGCTAAATCTATTCGTTCGGACATAGCTGCGTTTTGCTCTTCAAGATTTTTCCACTTATCTAGTTTTCTAAGTAAAGTGTCATGTGCACTTGATATTGCAATAGCCAATAAGTTAAGGCTATGATCTTCAGCAATTTGTTGAGCTTTAGTTAAATATTTACGAGCATCCCCCATATTCATCTGAAGTAATGATAAATTGCCCTGTAATAGATTTGTGTGTGCTTGAAGCGAATAAGAGTTTGTACGTTCCGATTCCTTAAGCAATAAATTAATTAGAGGTTGGATGTCATCCAAAATTTTCAGATCATCGGTTTAATTTAGTTCCGCAAGATAAAAATCACAATTTTCTAATATTGCTTGAGTAAACAACCTAAAATCTAATTCTTTGTAGGTGTCAATAAGCTTCCTAAAAATTTCTTCAGCCTTAGCCTTATCCCGAATTCTTAAACTTGATTTTAGAATCCGAGCTTCTGATAATTTATACCAATCAATAAACCATAAATTTTTAGTGTTTTCTGTAAACTTATGGAAACGATGCAAAAATTCATTTGTTAAGGTAGAAGATTTTTTATCTAAAAAAATCCGTATCAGATCATTATATATCCAGCAAATCTCCATATGTATATAAAAAAGTGGTTCATCATATTGTTCAAAAATTTCTAAACCTTTTTTATAAGACTCAATTGCTTGATCTAAATTACCTTGTTGATAATAAATAGCCCCTAACTCATTATAAGAGCTCCCTTTAAGTAGATTGATGACAAAGCTATTACCATTGGAAAATTCCAGACTTTTTTTATGAGAGCTTAATGCCAATTCTAAATCACCCTTTTGTTCATAAATATGACCAATCAAATTTTGTAGAGAAAATACATATAGAGCCCATTTTTGATTCTCGCAGTATTCAAGACTTCTTCTAACATTCTCTAAGGCAATATCATATTCACCTCTCGACCAAAAAAACCAACCTTTTATTGATCTTAGGATAGTTTCCCCTTCTTCGATAACAGTTCGAGGTTCGTCTAAAGCAGATTCAAGGATTTTTTCTGCTTTTTCTTTGTCATCCTCTAATTCGAATGTACTCCCGAGGAAGAGGAGAGCATTGAATCTAAGGCTTATAGACATAATAATTAGGCGCAGGTTCCCCATTGTTAAACTCTTTTGATAAGCTTGCAGCCCGATTTCATTAGCTTTATTAAACTCTCCCTTATGATAATTAAGATTTCCTATAAATATCTGCCATATGAGTTTATCTTGTTCTGTGAGAAGTTCCTTCTCATCAAATTCATTTACAATTCGTTGAGTTTCTTCTATCTTTCCTTCCAAGAGTAAATCTTCTAATTCGATTTCTTTGACAAATTTGGCGATGTGAGCCCCTG
>JBHLKB010000077.1:0-9080 GCA_048887205.1 Candidatus Hodarchaeota archaeon | reverse complement strand
TCGGTAAGCATGACTTCGACTTATTATGTCGTTCAACTTTATTCATTACTCGAAATATCAATAGAAAACGTAAATCTCCATAAGAATTGGGTTTTAAATTGTAATAATAGTGATGGAGGATATGGAGGTAATAGTACTCTTTCCTCTACGTTAATAAATACATATTATACAATATTCATATTAGATAAATTAGTAGGGAATACATCTGTTCTTGCCAATGTCAATATGACTATAACTTACCTTAAATCTTTCTATCTCGATAATACGGAAGATTTTAATAATTTTGGTGGCTATCTACCAGATAAATTTGCTACAAATGCATTATTAAGTAGTACATTTTTTTCTATAGGAGCAATTTCTTTAATAGATCCTAATGAACTTACTGTTGCTTCAACAATAAATTGGGTATTAGCTCGTCAAAACGTTTTAGATGGAGGGTTTGTAGATAATACTGAAGGATATGAGCAAAAAAAATCTTCTATCATTTCAACTTTTTATGCTTTTGAAACTTTAAATCTATTAGATGGATTATCCAGATTATCTGAAGATATTTGGATGGTGGAATTTAATTGGTGGATCCTAATAATTATATTAGGTTCTATTGGATTAATTTTAGGAATTGTAATCTATATATACCGTAAAAGAAGGATATAAAGTATTTTCTGAATTACTTATATTAATATAATAATATTTATATTTTCAATTACCTCCAAATTTTTAATATAAATATATTAATCTAAAAGTTATGAATGATAAAATATTAGATGGGAAAAAATTAGCTGATAGATTAAATACAGAATTGAAAGAAAAGATTAGAAGAGCAGTAGAGAAGACCAGAATTAAACCAAAATTAGTTACAATTCTTGTAGGAGAAGATCCTGCTTCAAAAGTATATGTAAATATTAAAAATAAAACATGTGACCAGGTTGGTATAGAGTCTTTAATTATAGAATTAAAAGAAGATATATCAAAGGAAACACTATTAGAAGAAATTGATAAACTTAATAGAGATCCTACTGTTCATGGAATTTTACTACAATTACCTCTTCCAGAAAGCTTAAGAGATGGAACTCCTGAATTCTTAGAGAGAATATCACCTTTAAAGGACGCAGATGGATTAAATCCAGTTAATAAAGGAAGACTTTTTGATTATGATGAAGAATTGGCTCCTTGTACCCCTAAAGGGATAATTGCAATTCTGGAAGATTACAATATTGAACTTAAAGGTAAAGATGCAGTTATCATAAATAGGTCAAATTTAGTGGGCAAACCTCTTATTTTTTTACTATTAAAAAGGAATGCTACAGTTTCAGTTTGCCACACATCAACAAGAGATATTGATAAATATATTAAAAATGCGGATGTCTTAATAGTTGCAGTTAGAAAACCAAAATTTATTACGAAAGAAAGAATTAAGGAGGGAGCAGTGATCATAGATGTTGGTATTAACAGAGTTGGTGGTAAATTATGTGGTGATGTTGATTTTGATGACGTCTTTGACAAATGCGGAGCTATCACACCCTCACCTGGAGGTGTTGGTCCGCTAACAGTTCATTTCCTAATCCAAAATACCTTTAACGCATATAAAAAACAAATAAATTTAACTGAATTTTGATGTTTTTATCTTTTTCTCAGAAATTTATATCAATCATAGAGGAATTTAGTTGAATGTTAAATCTAGTAATAAAAACTTCTAGAATTAAAAAACGATAAAAATAATATTAATTAAAGCTTAAAAAAAAATTAGAAATGTAAACTTTAATTATTACTAGAAAACAATTAATTGAACTATTATAATACCTTAGATTCATTATAAATATCCTTTTTAAAAATGGCAATTTTGGAAATTGGAATTAATCTTGGGATGAGAAACTTAGTTGAGATTAAGTACTATTCATCTACAGATAATGTTTTAGATCCAAACTTGCGCGCTGGATTTTTAACTGCACTTGAAAGTTTTACAAGTGAAGTTTTTGGTGACGATATTAACGTAATATCTCTAGCGAGTTTTAAATTAGTGTGTTATTGCGAGATGATTACATTTCCTAATGCTGATGAGGATGATAAACAACCTCTATTATCATATGCCATTATTGAAAAAGGTACAGACGCAACAGTGGTAAAAGATCAATTAAATGAAATTGTATCTTATTTCCTCAATCGTTACCCCTTAAATGACATTTTTTCAAAAAAGTCTAAGTATTTTAAAGACTTTGAGAATCGAGTTAACGAAATTCTAGGAGATTTAAGACTAAAGACAGAAGATAGATTTCGCTCTTTATTTTAATTAATATATAAGGTTATAATTTGAGCTCAAATTTACCACCTCAAGCTAAAGCAAAATATCAAGAATATCTTGATGCAGGATCCTTAGAAGAAAGAATTAAAAAGTTAGAGGAATTTTTATCCTTAGTCCCTAAACATAAAGCAACAGAAAGAATAGTAGCACTCAACAAATCTCGTTTAGCAAAGCTAAAGCGTGAACTAGAGGAGCGAAAAAAAAGACAAAAAATTACACAAAAAGGGCTTATCAGTCCTTTTTCAATAAAAAAGGAAGGAATTCAAGTAATTTTAATAAGTTGTTATTACACACCCGGAGTTGGTAAAACTTCTCTTTTGAGTTATTTGTCAGGAGCAGGAGAAGAGAAAATTGGGAGATTCACTCCCATTCCTGAAATTGGGATATATAAATTCAACAAAATAAGATTTCAAATTGTTGATATGCCTTCTATTATGAAAGGAGCTGCTGATGGAGTTGGAAATGGAAGAGAAATAATTTCACAACTGAGAGCAGCAGATTTATTATGTTTCTGTGTTGATTTATCTAGAAATATAAAAGAACAGATGGATATACTATTAGATGAATTATCTCGAGCTGATATTCGTATTAACGTACCTCCACCACCACTTACAATTGAAAAAACGGGTTCTAACAAAATACAAGTTCTATATTTGACTAAAGAAGCAAAAGACATCAGCAAAACGGCAGAATTAACAGAAAGGATAAAGGAAGTTGTAAATGAAAATGGAATACGGAATGGGATAGTAAAAATTTATGGTGACATAACTATTGATAATCTTATTGATGCTTTAAGTCCTTCTGTTGTGTATAAAAAAGCAATAATATTGGGTACTAAAGGTGATCTTCCACACACTCAGGAAACTTTTGATGAACTAAGAAAGAGATATTCTAATAAATTTCCTTTAATATTAGGAACAAGCATTGAGAAAGAAAATTTCCCTCAAGATTTTGGTGAAATGATTTTAAAATTTTTGAAAAAAATTAGAATATTTACTATGACTGGTGGAAAAGTTGCCGAGAAACCATTAATTATGGATAATGAAAATCCCACTGTTAAAGATGTAGCATTAAAAGTACATAGAAGTTTTTTTGATTCTTTTGATCATGCGATAGTTATACGAGAAGGAGAACGTCAGAAGCGGAAGAAAGTAGGCTTAGATTACATACTAAATGATAAAGATATAATAGAAATATACACAACTTAATATTTGATGTTTTCTATTAGATTTGGTATTTCATTAATTTCCTTTTTATAATTCTCGTCTAAGTTGGTTATCCCTTCTGCAATATTTTTAATACTTTCTAAACTATAGATTAAATTTTCCAAATAATCGATAATGTCTCCTTTAAAAATTAAAATTTTGTATACTTCTGCCAAATAATTGGAAATTTCTTCAATTTTCATATTATTTTTAACACGCAAATTAAGTATTAGCTTTTCTAGATTCATTCGCCCACAATCACAATATGGATTATCTTTACAATTACAATTAAATATATCATTAGTTAGTTTCATAATAAAGTCTATAAATTCGCGCGAGAATGTTTTTCTCTTGCGTACATACTCCGCATTCATCAACGATAATATACTTGCACTGAATAAGTTATTTGAGAAATATTTCATATTAACATTCTTTGATAAATCTGCTACAACCTTTTTAGATAAATATACATTTTTTAGATATTTTAAGTCTAAAGCAATATCTATTGGCTTTTCCAACTTATTTTGTAATTTCTCAATTATTTCTAAGCTTTCATTTACACTTAAAAATGATTTAGCAACTGCCTTACCTAAACGGGTTGCTTTAATCGTTAAGTTTTCCTTTATCCTTATTAATCTTAGAAAATTCAAATTTTTCAAAATTTCTTCTAAATCAAAATCATTGTTAATTAAGTAATTATAGAAACCAAGAATATTTTCCTTAGTAATATAATGATTAAACATAGAAATAAAAGCAAGAATTTCCGTTTTCGATTTAATTTCATCAGGAATGAGCTCATAATCTTTAATCTTTCCATTCAATAATTTTATCGCAATATTTTCTTCAGAATTTTTCATTTTAGGAGAATATATCTTTCCAGGTTCAACAAGTATATATACCAATCCCTTCTCATGTTTTTTTAATCTCCCTGCTCTTCCAAGCATTTGTTCAAATTCTGCAACTGACAACCAGTTTATTCCCATAGCTAAAGACTCGAAAATTACTTGGCGAGCTGGAAGATCTACACCTGCTGCTAATGCTGCTGTTGCAACTACTCCCGCTATTTTTTGGGATTGAAAATCTTCTTCAATAATTTTCCTCTCTTCATTTGTTAATCCTGAATGATAAGCTGATATATTAATACCTTTTTTTTGTAAATAAGATGTAATTGATTCACACTTTTTTCGAGTATTTGAAAATATAATTGATTGACCTTTAAAACCATATAAAGACATCGTATGATAAGCAGCTTTTACTAATTTTGAAATATATTTTTGCTTTTGAGCTTCATTCAAACATAATAATAAATGACGTTCAATAGGAACTGGTCGATTATTGTACTTTACTAATTGGCAATTCAATTTTTCTGCCAAAAGCTCTGGTTCTCCTAACGTTGCACTTAAATATAAGAATTGAGAAGTATATTGTGTTTTTAACCTGGCTATTAAACCATCTAATATAAATCCCCGTTCTGGATCGATTAATGTCTGAATCTCATCAATAATTATTGTACCAATATTTCCTATGAGATCCTTATTCCCACATCTTAAAATGTAGTCAATTGCCTCATAAGTGGCAATAATAACATTGGCATTGGCAAAATCCTCAATATCATTTTCCTCTTTTTTTCCAAATAAAGATTCTCCCACTTTTTTGATGATTTTTAATTTAGTAGATTTATATTTTTCTTTAAATTCTTCCGTTCTTATATTAGCTAAAGCCACTATAGGAACTAAATATAACATTTTAGCATTTCTATCATTTAATACTCTTGAGATTCCTGCTAACTCTCCTACTAGAGTTTTCCCTCCAGAGGTAGGAGCCATTATTAATTGATTAAAACGTTCCGTTAATAAACCTTTCTCAATTGATATTGCTTGGATTGGTAACAAAATTAAAAGATTTAACTCCTTTAGTATCTCTTTAAATTCTGGAGGAATTGCCAAATCTTCTATTTTTTTATTGAGGTATTTCTTACTAATTGTAGATTTTTGTTCAATATCATAAAGAGTTATCTCCTTATTGTTTACAGGATTAAAATCTGTTTTAAAAGCACTTAATACCTTTTTGACATCTCTAAATTTTAGTATCATATGCATAAAAAAATTTTTCAATTTTGGACTGATTTTTTCTTGAGAAATTAACCCAGTAAGTTTAATTCTATTTATTATTACATCAAAAGCACAATCAGAACAAATAATTTGATCTTTATATGATTTAATTTGAAGATTTTCACTTATTAGAGTGAATTTATGTTTATCCATACAAGAATTGCATAAAGTTAAAGTAATTATCTTATCTTTATCAAATTGAAGATTACTTAACATTTCTTTTATTGGTGAAACATCCTGAGAAGGTGTTTGGCTTGAAAAAGCAATAAATTTATTCTTATCTGAAACGATAAATTTCCTTAGTAAACGTGGATTAACTGGCTCGGAACGTCCATCTTTCTCAATTTTATTGAAATTTAGAGGTCGCATTTTATTCTTGAAGTCTAACCCAAATTTTACTGTTCCCCGAAAAAATGGTTCACTTACATAAGAAAAAGTAAATCTCTTTTTCTTAAATGATTTAAGATAAAAGAAATTTACATTAAAAAGTAATTCCTTTTGATGCTCTCGATTTCTATCCAAAACAATGAAAAAATTTCTTAAAGGAATACTCAACTTAGGAACCATATAAAAGTCAAGATAATAATAAAATAAAATGAAAATAACCAATTCAATTTTTCTAATTAGGTGAATTAAAGCTAATAAAATACCTACTAAGAACTAAGATAATAAATGAGAAATTAGAAATTAAAATCCGAAAACTTGTTTAATTTTATCATAAACTTCTTTAATTTGTCTAAGCTTTGTCTCATCGCCCTGATTTAGGAAATGTTCTAACCATTGCGAAAGGCCTTGATTCTTAATCCATTCAAGGAAATATTCAACTGATTGACGTTCCTCAGCAGACATTTTTTTTCAATTTTTCTGGTGTATTTGTTTTTATTTTTTTCTATATAAAAATTATAAATTATACTATTTTATATTTTTATAATTCCAAATCAATTAAATAAAATTAATGAATTTTACATCCAAAATTTATAAGTGAGAGGAAAATGTCTGTAAGAATTAAAACACCGAATCTTGATGAAATATTTGAAAAATGGAAACAAAAAACTGCAAGAACAGATCGAAAAAGGATAGAAAAACAATTTGGAACAAAAGGAGCAGTCTTCTCTTTAGATGCAATAAGTGCTGCGGAATATGTTAAGGATACAATGAAGGAAGCAGCCATTTATTTTGCTATTAAAAAATCTCTTGGTCCAGCGCCAACAGGGAAAGATGAGAACTTGGTTACCGCACCGAGAATAGGTAGAGAACAATTCTATTCTTTTAAAGGTGCAGGTAAGATAGATAAAGAAGAATGGAAAGGGGATGAAAAAGTTCCTCAATTTGAATCAATTCAAGCTGTTGCTTGCAAAAATTGCAGAGGTAAAGGATATTTAGAAAATAAATGTAAGACTTGTAAAGGAACTGGAAAAATCGAAGAAACTTTCACAATTATAGTGGGTGAAGAACAGAAAAAAGAGAAAAAACCCTTCTCTTACCCTTGTGCAGCGTGTTACGGAACTGGAACTAGAACAGAACCATGTAAAGAATGTGGCGGTCATAAGAATATATATAAATATGATATTCTTCCAGTCCCCTTCAAAACAGTAGTAACTGGTGTTCCTGTTCTACATAGTAGTGCTCAAACTAAATATGAAAAGGAAATTGGAGAGGATCTTCATAAAATGATTGAAGATGTAGAGGGTATTAAGTTTAACGATTTTAAAGAATTAGAGTCCAAAGCAGAGGCCTCATTGGGATATATGAACAAAAATATTAGTAAAACAATCGGAGCAGCAAGAAGTGATTATAAAAAGTATGAAAAAGACAAAGATTCTCAAATAACCACACAAATTTACTTATTTCCAATGATTCAAATGTTCTGTGAGACGAAAAGAGGAAGCAAATTTGAATTATATAGTTTAGGCTCTGGAAACAAATTTATGACTTATTCAAATTTTTAATTCTCATATTTTTCAAAATAGAAATTTCCTAATTTTGTATTAAATAATTGTTCTTACTCCTAATTAAGCTCCAAATCTAAACATTTAAATATAAGAAGAAATAAACATAAGTTGAAACTTATATATAAGTTCAAACTTATATATTAAAAGTGAGAAAATGTGAAAGAGGAAAGTGAAATAGTGAAAAAGAAAAAGGTTTTTAAAACTAAAAGTTTAATAGGTTATCTCTTACCTAGCAATGTATTATCCATTTCAATTATAGGTATATTTGCGGCATTAGTTTGTGTATTAACAATTATAATTAGAATCCCAGTTCCTGTAACTACAGGATATATAAATATAGGTGATTTTGGCGTAATGTTATCTGGTTTATATTTTGGTCCAATTATAGGAGGGCTTGCTGGAGGGATTGGATCTGCTATTGCAGATATTATTGGATACCCACAGTTTGCTATTCCAACTTTAATAATTAAAGGTTTAGAAGGATTTATTGTTGGACTAATTAGCAATCCAAAAAAGAAACTATTAAAAATTGATTATAGAGATGTTATTGCTGTAATTATTGGTGGATTCATAATGGTTGCCGGTTATTTTCTAGTTGAGTTACCAATATATGGACTAGGAGATGCTTTGTTTGAATTGCCTGGAAACCTATTTCAATTTGGATTCGGAGTCATCGGATCATTAATATTAATAGCTGCCACTCGTAAGATTCTAACAATTAATTTACCTTATGTTTTTGATAAAATCTTTGTTTCTATTGATAATGAAGAGATAGTTTCTGAACATACTTAAAGTAATGTAATTAAAACATCTAAAGCATCCAAAACTTTATTACCGCTATCGGTTATAAAATATAATACATTTTTTCCTTCTTTTTTTCTAAATATCAAGCCTTTTGTTTCTAATTCTTTTAGATGTTGATAAATGGCTGCTAGACTTATTACTCCCATTGTTTCTTTGATTTTTGTTCCAGTTATTCCTTTAATACTCGATAATGAAATCTGAGATAAAATTTTCAATTTTGTAATTATAATTGAACCCTTTCCAGTTGTTTTAGTCTGGGATGAGATTGCTTCTAAAACATATGGTACTTTTAATCCACTTCCAGTGACAATACATACAATCTTTTCATTAGCATCAAATTTATCTTTCTGATGTAATGATTGAGTTGCTGCTATAGTTAAAGCAGAGGCAGGTTCTGCAAAAATTCCTTCATTTCTAATCAGTTCATCAATTGATCCTAAAATTACATCTTCAGGGATTGCCATGACTGTACCTTCACTCTCTCGAATATATTTAACTGCTAGATCTTTATATATAGGTTTTTTTACCAAAATCCCTAAAGCGAGAGATTTATCAGGTTTTTGAAATTTTGTTTTACTTATATTAAGAAATTCATTTACAATTGGAGAGAAAATTTCAGATTGCACTCCTACTAATTTTGGAATATTTTCAATTATATTTGCCCTTTGAAGCTCATTAAATCCTTTCCACAAACTTACTAATAATTCCC
>JBHLKB010000076.1:0-9099 GCA_048887205.1 Candidatus Hodarchaeota archaeon | reverse complement strand
GCTTTTCTCATAGCGGTTTCATGATCATGTACCAGTTTTTCTGCTCTATTAACATTATCAGAAATATACTTTTCAAAGTTTTCTTCTTCCCTCTTCTTTTCTATGGCTTTTATCCTTTCCTCATCTAATTCAACTTTTTTACTAACTTTATGCATTTCTTCAAGATCCTCTTCTTTCTTAGCTTTTAGGGCTTCTACTTCTAGTAATTTTTTATGCTTCTCTAATTTCTCTTGATAAATTTTGATTTGATTCGTATAAACATCTGCTTGTTCTTTCCATCCTCTGGCGTAGAGTTTTTCACGTAATTGTTTATAGATCTCAATCACTTCTGCATAAGGTGTGCGTTCAAACATTTTTCCCTTTCTATAAGCTTTTCTCATAGTGATTTCATATTCGCGTACCATTTTCTCTGCTCTATTAACACTATCAGAAATGAATTTTTCAAAATTTTCTTCTTCTTTCTTCTTTTCTAAAACTTTTAACTTTTCCTCATCTACTCCAACTTTTACACCAATTTTATGCATTTCTTCAAGATCCTTTTCTCTTTGAGCTTTTTGAGACTCTATTTCCCGTAATTTATTATCTTGTTCTAATTTTTGAGTGTAATAGTTTATTTGATTATTATAAACAACAGCTTCTTCTTTTCTTCCTTTTTCAAGTAACATTTTATTTATTCTTTCATAAATACTAATAATTTTTAAAAATGGAGGATTTTCTGCCAATTGCCCTTCCTTTATAGCTTTTTTCATTTCTAACTCATATTCATGAGCCATTTTTTCTGCTCGATTTATCATGACATCAATAATGCCATCAAATTCTTCCTTTTCTTCCTCCAATCTTCTTTGTTCCTCTAGCAATCTTAATCTTTCGTCATCCAAAATTACTTCTGGTACTTCCCTTTTAACCTTAAGCATTTCTTCGGTTTCTTTTAGTTTCTTTGTTTTATCTGCCTCAATTTGCCGTAGTCTTTTATCTTTTTCCAATTTTTCTCTATATGTATTTATTTGACTTGAAAAAATTGCGGCATCCGTATCCCAGCCTCTTTTTAATGCTATTTTTCTCGTTTTCTCCAAAATATTGATGATTTCTGCATACGGGCATTTTAATTCAAATTTACCTTTCCTCAATGCTACTTCATACTCCCTCCCAAGACGCTCAGCTCTTTTAGTCATTTCATCAATTTGACTTCGAATTTCTTGAATCTCAATTGCTTCTTGACGTTGTCTTTCTATAATTCTTGTTCGTTCCTCACTAATACTAACTTCAATATCATCTTTCTTAATCTTAAACAATTCTTCAGCTTCTTCTTGTCTTTTTATTTTCTCTGCTTCAATTTGTCTTACTCTTTTATCTTGTTCAAACTTTTGAATATAAACATTTATCGTATCATCATAAATTACAGCTTCACTATTCCAGCCTTTATCAATAAGTAATTCCTTTATTCTTTTATAAATCTCAATTACTTTAGGGTATATACATTCTTCTACTATATGTCCTTCTTTTATAACTTTCTGCATTGCTAATTCATATTCACGTGCCATTCTACCTGCTTCAGTTGCCATATTATCAATTTGTGCTTTGAAAAACTCCTCTTCCATTTTTTGTAGTTCTATTCCTCTAATTCTTTTCAGTTTCGCTATCTTTTCCTGTTCCTCTACTTCCATTATATATTGATCAATAATTTCTTCTTTTTGTAGTTCAGTTTCAGTTTTTTCATCAATAAATATTTTTTCTTTTTCAAGTTCCTCATAATGTACCATTTTTTCTTTTTCTAATTGTGATATCGTATCTTGAATTCTTTTAATCTCATATGTCCATTTCAATTCTTTGAACAAATTTGCGCTCTCTTCATATAATTTAAGGGCTTGATCATATTCACGAAGTTTTACCATTTCTACTGCTTGGTCTAATAATCCATATGCTCTAGATGAAATTTCCTCTTCACGTTTTTTCATATCAAGAAATTGTTTTAATCTTTCTTCCTTTAATTCCTCCTCGCTTATTTGACCTTTAAATGGGGGTATTTCTATAGATTCTTCCTTTTTAATGCTCCTTAAGAATTCAGCTTTTTTTATATAACAATCTTCAATTAAAGAGTATAATCTTTTTATTTCATCAGGTTTATCAACTTCTTCAAGAATTTTTTCAACCTCCTCATATTTATCAAGGGCATCCTCAAAATGATTCGTATTAATTAATTCTTGAGCTTCAACTATTAATTGGTTTGATATTTTGATCCAGTCTTCTTCGATTTTAACTTCTTCAATTATTTCATATTCTCTTTCAGGCTTTATTTCAACTTCTCTAAATGCTTTTTCTTTAAGTATATATATTTCTGATATTTTTTCATTTATCGCTTTAATCTCTGCTTCTCTATTAATTTGAGTATATAATCCAATTGCCTGTCGTAAAATCTCGATAACATCATCATAAAATTTTTTTTCTATCAGATTAACAGCATGTTCAACTAATTCATAAGCTTCAGAAGCAATTTCTTCCTCTATATTCATCATATCAGAAAAAAATGCTTCTTTTGTTGGATCAGACCCATTCTCATCGAATTCCTGTTCGATGTCTTCTTCTCTCTTTTCTTCCATAAATCTCAACTATTTTTAAGGAGAATTAAAAATGAACTTAATATGTATTAATCCAAATATAACTATAATATTATAATTTAGTTATAATTTAAAAATCATTAAACGAAAATAAATATTTAATCAATCAAATTTCGAATTTTCCAAGATTTTTATTAAGATAATCATCACAAATCCTCCCTCCTTCATTTGTTAAACTCCAGCCATTAGAATCTCTTTTTACAAGGTTCAGACTTTCAACACTAGTTAAAATTGAATGTATTTCTTCCTCACTTTTGCGAATATTAAAATCAACTCTTAAACTAAATACAATCTCATCAATCGGTACAGGTCCTCCTAATTCATCTTCCATTACCCCTAATGCAGCAATTATTTGATTTTGTTTTACCATCCCTGCATCCATAGAGTCTGAAACTTCATCAAGTAGCCATGGATTCTTATCTAACATATTTTTAATGGCTTCTTCATCACCTTTCTTGAATAAGGCGTCAAATTTTTCTCTGATCTTTTTCTTTTTACCCATAAAAGTTGCCTATTTATTCGTTGAACTAGAAAAATTCTAGATACTATATCTATAATATAGATTTCAATAATAAAATCTTTTATAATGATTTTAAAAATAAGAATTATATTAATTTAGTCAAAAACTCTTCTACTTCTTCTTTATTACACATGTGAAACTGCTTATCCTCTGATTTTATATATGCAAGTCTTACATTTTCTTTTGTAGCATCTTCATCAATCGATTGTTTTAGCGCATTTAAAGCTAGATTTATAGTCTCGTCAAAAGTCATATTTTCTTTATAATGTTCGTTTAGATATTCTCTGGCAGTTGCCTCTCCAGTTCCTATAGCATATGCTTTGAATGAGCGATATATTCCACTAGGTGATGTAGTATAAATCTGTGTGCCACTTGCATCAACAGCAATGAAAAAAAGTGCACAACCGAATGGCCTTATACCTCCATACTGTGTATACATTTGTTTCATATCTGCGATCGCTTTTGATAACATACTCAGACGAACAGGCTCGTCATAAGTTAATCTAAATGATTGTGCTTGGACTCTTGCATAATTTATGAGTGCTCGTGAGTCTGCATGTAGTCCTGAAATAGCTACTCCGATATGTTCATCTACTTGGAAAATTTTATCAATTGAATCAGCATCCATCAATATTGATGGTATTTTTATTTGAGCTGCTAAACACACATCCTCTTCAGATTTTACAGCTATAGCAAGCGTTCCTCGCCTAACTGCTTCCAGTGCATACTCAACTTGAAATAAACGCCCTTCCGGGCTGAAAACAGTAAGTGCGCGATCGTAAGCTCTACCCGTTCCTGCAAACATATAAATTATAACCTTCCTTATTGTTTAGTTAAAAATAGATTGAATTTAGTAATTTAAAATAATTTAAAGAATTTTAATTTAATGTTTATAACACATAAAAAGTTAAATCTTTTTGGTGCGTTCCAAAATTGCTAAAGTTATATTCTTAAAGACCGGCTCAACTTTGACATTGTTCTTAGCACTTGTTTCATAATAGGCTATTGCGTTTATTTCATCTTTCAATGCTTCACCATCTCCCTCTCCAACTTCTCTGTTACCTTGTTCTGCTAAATCTACCTTATTTCCAACAAGCACAGATGGCTTCCCATCACCGATTACTTTTTCTACTTCCATTTTCCAGTCTAGTATGTTTTGAAATGAACTTCTTCGTGTAAGATCAAAAACATAAACTACTGCCGTGGCTCCACGGTAAAATGGTGGGCGTACAAAGCTAAAATGCTTTTGTCCTGCGAGATCCCATAACTGTAACTTAACTAGATAATTTGGATATTCCTCTAGATCAACTTTTTTTGTCGAAAAGTTAGATCCAATAGTCATGATGTAATTTTCTTTGAATGTATTTTCACAATATCGTAATACCATACTTGTTTTACCTACTCCACCGTCACCACAAATGCAAACCTTATAAATAAAAGATCTGGTAGTGCTTTTAAAAATTTTACCATTTCACCATTCTGGCTAATTAAATTAACTCAATCAATGTTTCCATCCATTACTTTAATATTATAAACCTTTTTAAAAATAATGAATATTGCATGTATGAGTATTATTAATAATAATATATTATATTCAATACATAAAAATAATCATTATTAATTTTTTTTCATTCTATTTCCTAATAAAAAATTATTCTATAATTTAGTTTATAACCAGATATTTATATAAAAAAATCTGATTTCTCAGAATTATTCAATTTTATAGAAAGAAGCTTTTATTGACTTGAATGATGAAGTTCCTTATTTTTATTCTGCAAGCTTTTCTTTAATTTGAGATACCAATTTTTTAGATTCTTCAGTATCAGTTATGAATTCAATTTCGTCTGGTGATGTTATTCCTATTCCTAACTCAACTGCTCTTTTAATTTGGGTTTGCTCAAAAATAGATCCCTTAGTTATTTCTCTAATTGTCCCAAGATTTCGTAATATAGCAACTCCAACTGCATCAATTGCTATTTTATCTGTACCTGCTACAAAAACATTTGCTTTTTTTCGAGTTCCGTTCATTGGACCACCATCTACAAAAGTAACAAGACCATCCATGATAATTAAGTCTGGTTTATATACAGTATTAATTTCCGCAATCATTTCTCTTTGATACTTAGAAGAGTGCAACTCAGGCATGTAATCTCTACGCACTAACGCTACTGCGTTTTTTAGTGATAAAGTAAAATGCCCACCATACCTATGAGTCTTTAAACAACAAGTCTCAACAATACATTCTGCATCATCATATATTTTAGCAAAAAGGAACCCATCTTTCCAATGGCAATCTTTAGGTTTTTTCAAGATATATTCTTCTTTTGGTAAATCAGTTAAATCTACAATCTTAAAACCTAATTCATTTGCTAATTCATATAATCCTTTTTTCTTAAATGTTTCAGCGGTGTTAACTGGACCACTTCGTTCTGCAACTGTTATGGACTTTGCTCCCATTTCCTTTAATTTGATGATAAGCTGTCTTACTGTCTCCATAGAGCTTGAAGCAGGAGGAGGATCTGAAGTATTGAAATTAGGCTTGAAAATTACATTTTTATCTTTAACAGGATTGATTCCTAATAACTCTAATGACTTGTTTACGCCATAAATACGATCTTTTGTAGAAATAACTGCTACTTTAGTCATGTAATTCACCATAGTTTTAATTATAAACTATATTAATAAATTTAAAATGTTAATTCTTAATCAAAATTTCTTTTATTTCATATAATATTATACTTAATAAATTCAAATTATACTGATCTTTTTTTAATAATTACTTTTTGGAGCATTTAGTAAATGTTCAGTTTAGAGGAGAAGATTGAGAAACTCGTTAAATTAATTCTTGAATCAAAAAATGTTGTAGCACTCTCAGGAGCGGGGATGAGTACGGAGAGTGGGATTGCAGATTTTCGTAGTCCAGGAACGGGTCTATGGGAAAAGGTAGATCCTTATGAATTTGCATCAATACATTCATATGTTGCGAATCCATCAAAAAATTTGGAATTTATGTTAGAGACAGGTAAGGCTATTTTTAGAGCACGGCCAAATAAAGGGCATAAAGCATTAACAAAACTTCAAAAACTTGGGAAGTTAAAAGGAGTTCTTACACAAAATATTGATAGATTGCATCATAAAGCAAAAACTAAAAACATTGTGGAATTCCATGGAAATGCTTATGAAGCAAAATGTATGAGTTGTGGCCAGATATATCAAATAAGTTTCATGGTAAATCAAGTTTTAGGAGGAAACTATTCTCCTTCCTGTGAGAAATGCTCTGGAGTATTAAAACCCAATGCCATTTTTTTCGGTGAACCGCTTGAATCCAAAACACTCAAAGCGGCAGATAAAATGATAGCTGATTGTAATGTTTTACTTGTTCTTGGATCATCGCTAGTAGTATACCCTGTTGCATTTTATCCACAAAAAGCGTTGTCAATGGGGGCAAAATTAGCGATTATCAATATTCAGGAAACAGACATGGATTCGGTTGCAGAAGTAGTAATACATGGGAAAATCGGAGATATCCTTCCAAAAATAGTATCCCTTGTTGAAGAAAAAATTGGTAAAGATATAGGATAAATTAATTATTAATATAACAATTTTCAAGTTTTACACTAAAAAATATTAAAAAGTAGAAGTTAATCGGAAGATATCGTCAGGTTTTAATCACCACTTAAACTTTTCTTTACTTTATTTTTAATTATAATTACCCCTCCCTGTCTCCATGAAACCCTCTTACTCTTAAAAGAACATTTCTTCTCGAAAATAGAAATAATAATACTAAACTATGGAGAAATTGCGTATATTTCAGAAAATTGTCGGTGTATCTTTGTTTTATTTTGAAGAATCGTTACTCAATATGATGACGTTTGACTCAGGACTCAAGTTACATAAAAGAAACAATCATTCTCACCTCATTTCAAGTGGAGATAAGACCCTCGATGAGTTGCTTTCTGGAGGATTTCACCAAGATTTAGTCTATTTGCTCTATGGAGATAAGAAATTAATAACTAATATCTTGCTAACAACTTCCGTTATTGTTCAAAAAGCGTTTGACAATGGAGGACTTGGAGAAGGTATTAAGACTGCCTTTATCGATGGAAATAATCGGTTTAATCCTTATAATGTAAGCAAGTTTGCAGTTTCACAGAATTTATCCCCTCGGAAGGTTTTAGAAAATATCCTAATTAGTAGAGCTTTCACTTGGGATCAAATGGTTGAGATTTTGGAGAACAGACTTTCCATACTTGAAGATGTAAAAGTTGTGCTAATCTCTGGGATTACAACCATGTTTGAAAACTATGAAAAACAGACTTTTGAAGATTTGTTAAGAACTATAGATGGAATTAAACAAATGCTCTGGAAAACAAAACCTCTCATTATTATAACAACACCTTTAAACGAAAAATCTCTTTTCAAACCAAAAGGGGGAAAAATTCTATCTCATTTTGGAAACGTGTTAGTGATGATAAACGAAGATGAGAGATATATTGAGTACAATCTCGTTCAGCATCCCTACTTGCCTGAAAATAGGGTGTTAAAGTGGAAACCCCGTAAACCTAAGAAAAAAGTCCCTTTAAAAAATACAACTATAGATTACTGGCTGTAATTTTCTTCTTTATTAAGGTTGGTTTCAATAATAATTACTAAGAATTTGATATTTGACTGTATATTTTAAGAAAATGTAATTTTATCTGAATTAAATTGAAAGGTGTTCAATATTTAAAAGTGAATAGCTTTTAAATAATGTGAAATAATAGTCAGTAATATCTAACAAAAAAATAATTTCGATAGGTGTGTGAAGGATTATGGATATAAAATTGTTTAAAAAGACATTTAAATTTATCTGTGATGAATGTGGAAAATTTGCACATACAGAAAGGGAATATTGCGAAAAATGTGGGGCACAGGCTTTGAGGAAAGCAACGAAGGATGATTATATCAAATATGAAAGTGAAGCGATGAAGAAAGCTAAGGAAAATAAGAATACTGTTGTGAAAGCTAGAAAGGAATCTCAAAAAGCTAGAAAAATATTTGAGAAGACTGAGAAAGCTGAAATAAAAGCGGGGAAGCTTGTTGAGAAATCTGAGAAGAAAGCAGGAAAGGTAGCTGAGAAAGCGGAGAAGACTAAGCAGGAATCAAAGGAAATTTAGCATTTTTGATATCGTAATTTGATTTATTTTTTTATAGGATAATCTAGCTTAAAAGAAATTTAATCTTATTTTTTTATTAAAGAACACGACATTAGATTATTGGGTTTAGTTTTCATTTCAACTGAATTTGCTTTCAGACATTTCTATTTATTAATAAGATGGTAATATATCTATACCATATTGAGTAAATATATAAATGTGAATAGCTTTTAAATAATGTGAAGTAATAGTTAGTAGTATCTAATAATAAAGTAATTTCGATAGATGTGAAGAATTTTGGACATAAAAATTTTTAAAAAGGTATTTAAATTTGTCTGTGATGAATGTGGAGAATTTACACATACAGATACGATATATTGCGAAAAATGCGGGGAACAGGCTTTAAGGAAGGCAACAAAGGAGGATTATATAAGATATGAATTGGAAAAGATGAGGAACACTAAAGAACATAAGGTAAAATTTGAGAAAACTCAGGAAACTAGGATGGTTGCTAAGAGAGCTGAGAAAGTAGCTGAGAAAGCTAGGAAGGTAGCTGAGAAAGCTAATATAAAAGCTGAGAAGGTAGCTGAGAAGGCAATTAAGAAAGATAGGAATGCTGAGAAGGTCAATGGGAAAGCTGAAAAGGTAGCTGAGAAGGTAGCTGAGAAAGCTGACAAGATAGCTAAGAAAGCTGAGAAGGTAGTTGAGAAGGCAGCCAAGAAAGCTAAGAGGAAAGCAGAGAAAACTGAGGAGGGTGCTGAAAGAGCTAAGAAAGCTGTTGAGAAAGCTAGGAAGGTAATTACGAGAATTAAGGAGGAAACTAAGACTG
>JBHLKB010000075.1:0-9141 GCA_048887205.1 Candidatus Hodarchaeota archaeon | reverse complement strand
ATAAGTCCTTTGGAATCTTCAGCTGTTTTTAAACAATTTTCATAGACAATCTCTTCAGATTCATGAATATCTTCTCTAGCAACTCTGGTCCCCTCAATTATTAAAATAGATGCTTTTTTTGCTTCCTCAATAAATTTCTCACTTTTTTTTCCTTTTTTACCATGTAGCCGAAAATCGCCAGTGTAAGCGATTGTACTATTACCAGATAGGATATAAGCAGTGGCTCCATAAATGGAATGATCAACCTCAAATGCATCAATTTCGAAATTTGAAAAAAATTCGTCTAAGAGAGTAAAATTACCGATTTTGAGTGATTTTCTACTCTTAGCACTTATTCCCATGAAATCACTTAATAAATCCGAATAACTTTCAGTAAAGATGAAATCACGAGCAATAAGAGTGTTTTTGTCTGATTCTAATACTTTTCCATCTCCTTTAGATTTTTTAATTGAGAAGTAAGCGACATCAGAACCAATTTTAACACCTGAGGTATCTGAAATCCCTTTAAGTAAAGCTAAAGTTGATGGAGATGCTATAATAGGGTACTCTGGATTCAATAATCCAATATTACCATAATGATCCATGTGAGCATGGGTTAGTAAAATCGCGTTTACATTTAATGTTGGAAATGAGGAGACATCAAAGTCTGAGGGAATTAAATCATTCCTGTATATTTTAAATCGAGGAATCAAATTTAGATGAAAAAGATCATATACTCCTCTAATACTTCTTGGGGAGATATATTCTTGGAAAAATTCTCCATATTTTTTGAAATTCATTCCAAAATCAAGAAGAAACCCTTCTTTATTTTCTTCTATATATATTTTATTTCCACCTATTGTGTTATTACCATCAAAAACTTGTATAGATGTCATCTTTCTGGTGAATTTTTTTTGTTTAAAAATTAGTTTCGTTTCTTAACTTATTACTATCGAAATCCTTTTTAATTGATTACTTTTTTTAATTTTTTCTAGATATTTTATATATGTATGGTTCTTGTATAGCATTAGTTCATTTAATTGACTTCTTTATATCTCTTACCAAAGAGATGGAAACAAATGGAACATAAAGTTAAACTAACATTTTTTGGGGGGATTAATAAAGTTGGCGGAAATAAGATTCTTCTGGAAGATCTTGGTTATGATGTGAAAATATTCCTTGATTTTGGAATAAATACAAATGAGTTTTCAGATTGCCGTAGAATTCATCCTAATCCTACTGACATTGAGCAATTAACTAGTTGTCATGTATTACCTAGAGAAGATGACCTTCCAATTAAAGACCTTTATTCAAAGTATTTTATTTTTAATCATCAGAAACGTAATATCCACCAAAAAATTAAAGATTGTGAAGAAATGGTTGATCCACCTACGAATTTAGACGGAATTCTAATTTCGCATCCTCATAGAGACCATTTTCAAGGGATTTCATTTGTAAATCGCAATATTCCTATTTACGCAGGTGTTGTCACAAAACGTATTATTAAGGCTTTTTCGAAATGTCATGCTCCGAGGTTTGAAAACTTCTTATATGGGTTAAATTGGATACGATTTAGGACCGGAAATATAATAAAAATAAAAAAGATGGAAATTTACCCAGTCCATGTGGATCACTCGATTCCGGCTTCTTATGGTTTTATAATCTGTACCTCTGCTGGAATAATAGTTTATACAGGGGATTTTAGAATGCATGGTCCTCTCCAATTGATGACTATTGATTTAATAAAAAAAATCAATGAAGTATGTAAAAAAAAAGGGAAAATTGAGAGTGATTTTACCTATAGTGAAGGAAGAGTTCTTGCGCTATTATGTGAAGGAACACATATACATAAAGGATCAGTTGAATCTGAGAGAATAGTAAAGAGACATTTAAGGAAGCTCTTTAATACTAGATCCTTTGATTATGCTATTGTTCAATATGAGAGAGTAGATTGGGATCGATTTAGAACCTACGTAGATATTGCTAAAAAGTATAATTGGAAATATATAATTTCTGACAAGGATGCTTATTTCTATAATCGTTTAAACAAAAAAGCAATTTACGAAACTATGAAAGATCCAGATATAGAAAAAACTAATAATATCTTAATTCTTGCACAAGAAAAACGTAAATTCCCTTGGCAAAGAGAAATTAATCATATGTTTAAAAAACCTGAATTAGCACAAAGATATATAAATTTACAAGCTCTAACCAAATTAGAAAGAAATTTCTTTTTATATATTACATCTATTAAGGATTATGATATAATAAAGAAATATTTGCCAAAGGATTTGAGAGGTGTTTTTATTTCTTCAAATGTAGACCCATACGCTGAAGAATATCGGATAGATAAAAGGTTTATTTCAAAGGATTTATTGAATATCGGTGTCCCTTCATACAGAATTCACGCATCCGGACACGCGAAACCACATGATATTATAAGATTTGTAAATGAAATAAACCCTGAAAAATTAATTCCTATCCACACCGAACATGCAGAGTTTTTTAGGAAATTATTTAAAGATCAAAAAACAGAAATTATATTACCGCTAAATAGCATTCCAATTGAAATTACGCCTGAATGAATTCTTTGTCAGATCCTATAATTTTAATTCAAAGAATTTTGCATTCTCAAATGGATTGTATCGATAAGGTCCGATTTCTTTAAAACCAACATTGGAGTATAAACCTATTGCTTCTTTCATAAATGGCAAAGTATCAAGACGCATGTATTTATAACCTATTTCTTTTGCTTTGTTAATTATTACTTTTGATAAGATTTTGCCAATATTTTTAGCTCGATATTTAGGACGTACATATAACCTCTTCATTTCACAAACATCATCTTCGAATTTTCTCAAACCTACACATCCTGCCAACCTTTCTTTATAAAATGCTAATAAGACACAGCCTTCAGGTGGTGCATAAATTACTGTTAATGTGTTTAACTCTTCTTGAAAATTTTGAAAATCTAAATCAAAACCTAAGTGATCAGCATATTCATTAAAAAGCTCCTGAACCTGGTTAAAGTGTTCCTCAGATGATGCTTGTTTAATTACTAACATCCTTAATATTTATTATAAATTGTCATGTAGGATATTTTCTCATTATTAATAATATCTAATAAGCTTCCTTTAAATTAAAAAACAATACTTTAAATAAGAATTACCAATAGTAGAAAACATGACTATAAACACACAAGAGCAACCTAAGAGTCATTCAAAATCACTTGAATTTACAATATTTCTGCTTTTTCTATTAGGTCCTTTAACTGGAAACATAATCAACGTCTTGTTTGGGGTTCTTTCTTTAGATTTTCAAGTTTCACCAGATAATATATTAAATGCTATTCCAGCATTTATGTTCCCATTTGCAATAACACAACTTTTTTCCGGCGCAATTTCAGATATTAAAGGTAGGATCCCAGTATTAATTGTTGGCTTAATTTTATTTGCAATTGCTATGTTAACTGCAGGATTATCATTTAATTTGGAAATGTATATTATTGCTAACATAATAGGAGGAATAGGATTTGGTTTTATCAATCCTGTTCTCATAGCATTAATGACAGATATTACTTCTCCTGCCAATATTCCTAAAAAGCTGGGATATCTAGGTGCCAGCGCAAATTTAGGTGTGGGTATTGGTCCTTTGATTGCCTCTCAGATGATTTTAATAGGATGGCAGTCAATCTACGTATTATTCATTATAATAACTTGCTTTTGTTTTATTTATTTCATTAAAGCTAAAAGACCTCCTCAAATAATCCCTGATAAGTCAGGAATTCGTATTGTATTTGCTCAACTTTCAAAAGAATGGCGTCGATTTCCAGTAATTCTGATGATATTATCTGCTTTTTTAATTGCACATACATATTTAGCAATAAATATCTGGACTTCGAAAACACTGGCACAAACTCATGTAATAAATGAGACATTAATAGGAATAGTTCTAGGTTTAGCTGGTGTTGGAGCAGCAATAACTGGATTAATAACGGGGAACTTAATAAAAAAAAAGGGAGTGAGAATCCCATTACTTATCGGTTCTTTAATTTTATTATGCTCTCTAGCAATCTTGTTAGTTATTGGAGATATTAATAATCCAGAAAAGTTCACTTTTTTAGCATTAGGCTGGATCTTGGCAGGCTTTTCAGGAGGAATACTTTTTACCACATTAACTTATTATAGTCAAGTATTATCACCTGAAAGACGTGGTGTTTTAGCAGGTTTATTAACAGCAGGCTATTTTACAGGTATCGCTTTAGTCCCTACGACACTTGCGCCATTCTTTAATATTTTTAATATTACTGGAGTTTATATTGTTATTTTGCTAGTATCCGTGATTTTCATCATAATAATGGTTTTACTATACATTTTTGCTAAAAGTGTCATTTTAGAAAAAGGAAAGCTTCATACTGAAACAAAACCATCTTAAGATTATTCGCTCTTAAAACAAAGAAAGTACTTAATATTTAAATTTATCCTTAATTCTCTTTTCTTTCAAATCTAAAGATTCTTTCTCTTTTCTAATAATCTTAAATACATCTCTTTTTGCCTCGTTAGCTTTAAGAGCTTTCTCTAATTCTTCTTCCAATTCGTCATCTGAAAGATCTTTTTCATTCACAATTATTAAATGGAAAAAAAAATATTTTTATTTTTGAAATTTTTAAGATTTTATCATGATTAGCATCATTTTAAATTTATCTAGGGCTTTTAAAGCGTGAGGTTCATTAGCAGGCATGATAATCATCTGACCTTTATTCAAAATAAATTTCTCACTAGAGATAATTATTTCGGCTTCTCCATCAAAAATGTAAACTAGTGCATCAAATGGGGCAGTGTGTTCACTTAAACTTTCTCCTTTATCAAAAGAAAATAAAGTTATTGTACCAACATCCTTATTAATAATAGCCCTACTAACAACAGATCCTTCTTGGTAATCAAGCATTGATTCTATACTCAATATTTTCTTCTTAAGATTTTGATTGTTCATATAATTCTTATTCTCTTTAGTTCATTTATTTTTACCTTATATAAAGAAGATTTAAATAAAAATTTAAAACCGAACATGTTAGAGAAAAACTAAAATGTTTAAAAGTAATCTAAATTAATTTAAGAATTACTTCAGGGTTGGACTAACTCTCCATTGTCCACCACATGACCCACATTTATATTTTTTTCCATATATACGCGGATAATCAAGGATAATATTAGTTTTGTCAAGTTCTTCGTGAATATATATATGTCGTATGTTCCCACATACAGGGCACTCACGTCGTGAATCTCCTTCTATAATCGGCTTTTGAGAGGTATTAGATGTAGATATTGGAGGATATTGTTCATTAGTGATTTCTAAACCTTTTTCTTTTGGATATTCAATTTCTTCTTTTAGAGGTGAAGAAAATTCTACTTTTATTGGTTTTTTAACTATTTTTGCTGATTTATTTGGTTCATTATTAAATGCTGGTGTGATAATCTCTTTTCTTAACACTTGTGGTTTTTTAAGTTTCTTGTTTTCCGCTTCTAATTCTGAGATTCTCTCCTTTAGAGTTTCATTCTCCACCATCAATTCTTCGATAATATTCTCATATTCTAAAAGAGTTGGGTCATTTTTATGAGCCATATCTTTAATCATCTTCTAAAAATTAGTCTGATTATAAAAAAATTTTAAATTAAGAAAATAATAAAGTTCATATTAAAAAATTTAAGGAAATCGAAAATATACATGAGCGAAAAAGTTTTTTAAACTTATAATTTATATTTTTATATTATTAGATTATACTTGAGAGAGAGTGTAATGCAACTATTCAATATTAGTGATAAGGGAGAATTAATTAAGATTAATGCGTTAAAATATGAAGAAGACGAGGTTTATCTTGTAGATGATGAGGAAAAGAATACAATTTATATTTGGGTAGGATTAAGAGTTCCTCAATACAAAAAAGATGTTACAGCGGATATTGCAAGAAAGATAGATAAAGATCGTGGTGGATCAGTAAAAATCCTCATCATGAAACAAAAAAGAGAATATGGTTCCTTTTTAGCTATGATGCATAGTCTTGAAAAGGGGCTTATACCTGGTAAAACAATTGAACGAAGACCTGAATTTGTATTTGAAGTCCCTCCCGAAAGTATTAAATCTATTGGGCTCAATGGAACCCCAGAAGCGAGAGAAATTACGACTGAAGAAAGAATAGCAAAATGGCTTCAACAAATTAAAGATCATAGGAGTTTTCAGCCACAAAAAGAACCAACAGAAATTATTGATGCTATTAAATTCATTAAGTTTGAACACCCTTCATTTGAAGTAGAAGTTAAAGCTAAAAATCAATTGGAAACGATGTTAAAAGAAAGTAAAGAACTTAAAAAGGTTGCTGTTATAAAAGAAACAATAGAAGAACCGACAGAGTTCGAGGAACCAGATTTTAATACACAAATAAGGGAAGCTGCTTATTTCCTTTCCCTTGACGGCTACACCTACGATGAACTGTGTTGGATGCTAGCGGAGAAGATTCAAAAGATGAATCTTGATATGCCCTCGATTGAAGATATTAAGAGAAAGGCGGAAGAGGTCTTTAACTCAAGTTGCACATACGATGAGCTCTGCTGGTTAAATGCAGAAATGGATATGTTAACCAAAAAAAGTTATCTTGAAAAGAAAAAGAAGAAGTTTCAATATTAAAAATACTTATATTGTATCTCTCTTCATGAATTAAATAAAAAAAATAATTATTTATCCACAACAGCTATTATTTTGCGGATTTTTAGCAACATAACGTGCATTCCATAGACAACCACATCCTTGTCGCTCCTGTAATATTATTGCCATTGTTGGGCAATTTCGTTTACAAGCAGAGCATTCTGTACAGCGCTCTGGTTCATAAATCTCGAATTTTCCATCATTATTTGGTTTTGGGATTCCAAAAGGGCAAATTTCTCCGCATACACCACAACCAGTGCATAGATCAGGATTTATTGAGATTTTTGGAAGGAGTATTGGAATTTTAACTGAAGCTGTTTTTAATGTTATTTCAACCACCTTTTTTTTCTCTAATTTAATAATATTTTTTTCTCTTATTTATTTTGTTTTATTCTAAAATATTAAAAAAAAATGAAAGCAATTGCCTTGGTTATGAGCCCAATTATCAATAAAGTCATATTAATTTTGCTGAAAATGGGATACTCATCTTGAATTTCTCGAGGACTAGTAGCCATAGTATATCCACTAAACGACATTGTAGAAAAAAATGCTAACCAGAAATATAAACAAAGACTCAAGAAAATAGAAGGTAATGAGTATTGTAAAAATAAAGAAATGCCACTAAACAATGATATATTAATAACTCCAAATACAAATCCTTTAGTGATAAACTTCCGTGTAAAGTTTGTAATAGGAAATAATATTGCTATTAATGCGTTTGTTATAACAATCCAGAGCAAAAATTCACCTAAAATCCATAATTTTATTGCCGATAGAGCACCAAAAAGCCCCACTAAAATTAACAGTAAAAACAAACCAATACTTGGAAATAAAAAAATTTTTCGAAATAAAAAAGTCGTATGTGTGATCCAAGCACGAAGACGATGGGAACCCGTAAATCTAGCTAGTTTCATGCTATCAGGTTTATGGGCAGGTCGTTCTTTTAAGAATTGCGGTAGATATTTAGCCCATACAGGTCCATATAAAATGTTGTAAGGGAAATCTGGTGCTTCGCTTTTAATTAATGGTGCTGTTATTCCTCCGGCAGAAAGTTGAGGCAGAATTAATGTTTTCTTCTTAGTGATCTTTGTTATTCCAGTTGCGTCAACTGCTTCTATTAATTGTTTATTTCCAAAATTATTTCCTCGTGCTGCACACCACACATTTATTCCTTTAGAATCAACACATAATACCCATGCATCTATTCCTTTAATGGCACGCATTAATTTAATATATGTATAAACATAGTTAGCTGTTACTATAATAGGAGAATTTTCGTCAGGATTACCGGATTGATATATACCAGGTTCAATTGGTACATGATCCACTTGTCCTGTAAAAATGCAGCGATAAATGTTCATTTGAGCACGTAAACCTTTAAATTTTCGAGGATTAGGGCGGTAATATCCTGGTTCATTCAAATTGTGTTCATTAATCTTTTTTAATTCAAGAACTCGGATTGAACCATGCTTCCATTTTTTCTCTGTATCATTTTTAAAACCTATAGGATCTAAATAATCAAAAAAAGATTTCACAAGGAACGTGCTTTCTAATCGGAGTCTTCTTAATTTTTTTTTATATCGCCATCGTTTGATCTTAAAGACGATCTTCCAAAAACCGGTGGGTACGAATTCTGCGGCAAGAAGCACTCGCCCGTTTGGTTTCAATACTTTCCAAACATTTCTAAGAAAAATTTGTTGTTCAAATGTTCGAAGCTCTGAGAGCATAAAAGTACTGACAACTACATCCAAGGAATTATTTTCTGCAGGTAGCTTACTAATAGACCCTATTTGATATAAAAGATTTATATCTGCGTCAGAGGGGTAATTTTTTATAGCAAAATTGATCATTTTTATATTTTGATCTATTGCTATGACATCATTTCCTTTTAAAGCCATTTTTGTTGCTAGAGTTCCTGTACCGCAACCTATTTCAAGGATTTTCTCAGATGAATTGATATGTTCTAGTATCCAATCATGAATTTTAATATTTACTCCCTTTGTGAGAGCTGTAAATTTTGATTCATACGTCTCTGGTTCCAATTCCAACCTTCGCATATATGTAACTGCGATTTTATTCACACCCTTCTGTAGTTTTTTTTTTAATGAAAATAATTGGAAAAAAAATATAAATATTAATCTTATATATTTTAATTAACAATTTATTAGGAATTACCTATTTCTGAAGTAATTTTGTTGTTTTTAGAACATTGAGTCCAAGAATTTCTGCTTGTTTTAAGCGGTTTTTTTGGTTTAAAATGTCACCAGGCTTGCCAGCTACAGCTTTTACTCCAGTTAATTCACCAGGTACACATATAATTCCACATGAGAGCATCCATGTATAAATCGCATTAATTGTTAATGATTGACCTCCCGATGTACCACCACCAACCGCAATAGCTCCTCCTACTTTTCCTTCTAGAGGTTTTTCGAAATCTACCGCGTAATGTCTATTTAGTAGGGC
>JBHLKB010000074.1:0-9175 GCA_048887205.1 Candidatus Hodarchaeota archaeon | reverse complement strand
TTAACAAAAAAAAGTTTTGATTATTAAAATATTTTCTCTTTAACTTTTAAAAGTAAGAATTTTAAGTTTGAGTATGATATCTTAATGCCATTCTCCGGATATAATAAAAAAAAAGAAAAGAAAAAAAGGATGAGATGCATTGAATGCTCCAATAAGTGCTAGAGGACTCATGCCCCCCATCATATAACCATATGCAATATAATGCCACCAAAGGTACCCAGCAGGTATTAGGAATATTATTCCTAAAATGAGTACTATCAATCCTGAATAATATTTTTTGAGAATTTTGCGTTTTTGGCTATCTAATTGTGATTTATTAACTTTAACACCATAAAATCCACAAAAACTAATGTAGATGGCTTTGTAAGTCTGGTAAAATCTAGTGGAGTATTAAAGAAGACTTGTGAAACATTGGGATTATTGGAAAGACATAAGGAAGATTTGCCTGAAAGTGAGGATAAAGTTGAACTTGTATTTGGAAACGCTACTGAAATTTTCACTCGACCTGATGATGTTGATTACTATTTTTTTGCTCTCCGTAATGATGATAACAGTTCTACAGTGGCTTATATACAAATTACTCATCCTCTAATGAACTTCGAAGATGGAAAGAAGCCAAAGAAGTCGCAATTAGAGAAGGATTTGTATGCACAGATGAAGATGGCAGAGAACTTCTTGAACTTCGTTCAGGCGGTCATTGTTTAAATTAAAATTCAGTAAAAAAGCCATTTTTAAACAAATTATCAAGAGAAAAAGACTTTTTTTAGATTAGTTTCGCTATTTTTTCACAGGTTCGCTTACAATCTAAAAATATTAATCCTAATCTTACATCTTTAGTAGTAGAGACGGTTAGAACGGCATTGGGGCCGGCTTGTAAAACAAGTAAGTAACCATCACTCCCCTTAACGTAAAGTTGGTCAAACTCCCCTTTCTCCATCTCAATCACTGACCTTTCTGCTAAGGATAATAGAGCAGCAGTCATGGCAGCTATCCGTGTCTCATCGACTCCTTGTGGTAATGCTGATGCAATTGGTAGACCTTCAGCAGATACTATTGCAGCAGCTTTCACTTCTGGGATAGCTCCTAACAATTTTTTCAATATATCATCAAGATTTTCAGAGGTAGACTCCATAAAGGTCATTTTTTGATTAATTTATAATTAGGATATTTTAAAAGATTATAATTTGTAAAATAATCTTACTATATTAGATATAATTTACTTATTTTAATTTTATTTATTTTTTTTTATTTCTTATTATGTAATAAATTATATTATTAGTTACTTATTAATTTAGTTTAGAAATTTTTGTAATATAATCCCTTAAACACTGTTATTTATTTTTTGAGCCTATATTTGTAGTAATTATCAAAATTATTATTTAAATCTTTTAGTCGTTTGTATCATTGTATTAATATTTTCAAGCTTACATTTTGAATTAATTTGTTGTGTCGGTGAAATTACTAGAGAGCAATTATATTTTTGTGCTTTTTTGATGAGTTTGATTACATAGTCTTTTACTTGCTGTGGGGTTCCAAAAGACAGGAAGGATATATCCAAATTACCAATAAAGCAGATTTGATTATTATATATTTTAAAAAGGGAAAAAATATCCACACCAGCATTAGGTTCCAGACTTTGCACAGCATCAAAGCCTAAATCTATGAAAGTCTCAATCATATCAGATATATATCCATCAGAATGAATGATTACTTTTTGTTTTCTCTCATGAATAATATTAATGATTTCCTTATACCTATCCGAGAAGAGAAGGTGCCAACTTTCTTTTGGTATAAAAGTTCTTTTTTTGTAGCCATAATCATCTGCTATTATAAAGATTTTTGCTCCTGTATTTTGAAGAATCTTAATTAATGATTTTAAATAATCGGAAAAAAAAGAAACCACACTTTCAACCAAATCAAGATATTTCTTTAAACTTTTAGCAAATTGAACAAGCCCCATTGATTGCCACGTTTTTTCAAATAATCCTGGTAAAGAAATTACATATTCTAATTTGTCACTTGCCTTGCCTAAAAAATCTTTTAATGATCTTATTTTCTTTTTGGAAGGAAGTTTTAGAAATTCCCAATTTTTAACTATGAATTTATCTTTGAAAACTCCATCCCACATATACCATTCTTCCTTATAGATGCGACCCCATCCATCTACTCTTCTTTGGTTATCTAAAGCATAACCTCCTTCTCCTCGTCGGAAATCCCATAAAGAAATGGCATCAAATCCCATTCGTTCAATAATTGAATAATTCTTTTCATTTAAAATAAAATTCTTATTGATTGACTTAATATCATAATATTTAGTATAATTATCAATAAACTCTAATTCTGGATATCCTGTACAATATAAAGGAGCTTGAGTGATTGGTACTCTTGATAAAGCCTTAAGAAAATTACTTTTTAGAGAGTGCATAATTAAAGCGAAATTAATTATTAGATTATTAATTATTTAAATAATTAATATAATTCTTTATCAGATTAATGATGGATTACTGGGTTGCAGTTGATATTACTTACAATGTTACCTTATCCCTCGCTTTTTTCATCCTAATGGTTTTAATGTTTTATATTGGCCAAAAGGGGATTAATGCTAAAAATAAGTATGGTGGAACTTCAACTATTATCTGTGGCATTTGTTTCCTTATTTTTGGGATTTATAATTTATTTGTAAGATTTTATCATTATCCCTATAATGGATTTATGGTATGGTGGATTGGGATAAATCTACTAATTTCCGCCATTTTTTTCAAACTCGTTAAACGAGTAGTTAAAAGAATTGAATTGGAAAATGAAAATATAAAATTGGAGAGAGGGAAAAAATCGGTCTTAAGAAGATATGTTGAGAGATTAACTAAAGAAAATCCTTATCAAGAAGATATATCATTTAAAATGGAAGTAATAAGAAAATCTTTTCATTTAATGGGATTCCTATTGGTAATAGGATATTTTGGCATATTTATTGTGCCACCCCTTATACAACTAATAAGTGATGGTGTAATTATGCTTATTAATGATATAAGACCTGCGTATGAATTTATATGGGGAGATATATCTTTATTTGAATATAGTCTAGGAGATCCCCGAGGTCTTAAGCATCTTACCATGATGGGATTAATAGGTGCTTTAATGTTTGCAGTAATATCTGATTTAATAAGAATACTTAAGGCTCCAGAATATTCAATTTTCAATTTTTTAACACACTCAATGCTTAGAAATAAGGAATTAAATGCTACAGGTCCACAAATTTATATAATTACAGGATTCATATTTTCTTACATGCTATACATGGCAGGATTAATACATATTTTAGCTTTTTTTTCGGGAGTGCTTATAGCTTGTCTTTCGGATGCAGCAGCAGCATTAATTGGCAAAAAATATGGAAAGCATAAAATCAAAGTAAGAAGTAAAGATACCAAATCATTGGAAGGTTTTCTTGCTGGAATGATAGTAGCATATGTAATTGGCTTAATCCTAGTGGGTCCTATATATACTATAATAGGAGTAGTGATTTTCTTTATTACGGATTACTTTCCAATTTATATAGCTGATAATATTTTGAATCCAATATTTATTCCTATTGGAATTCAACTTTTTACGATAATCTTAGGATTACCAGTTGGTTGGTAATAATATTATGCGTGAACTTATTGACGATTTAAAAAATGTTAAGTTGGCTATTTTTGACTTGGATGGGGTAATTTATCGTGGGAAAACATTAATCCCTAATTCAGATAAAATAATTAGAGAACTAAAAGAAGGCTCAATTAAAATAGTATATAATACTAATAATTCCACAGCAACAAGGCAAACTTATGTAGAAAGGTTGAAAAAATTTAATATTGAGAGCGAATTATCTGATTTTTATACAAGCGCTTCAATAACTTCTGCTGAAATATCAAAGTTAAAGAATAATGCTAAAATATTTGTGATCGGAGAACAAGGATTAAGATCGGAATTACAATCTTTTGGTCATACAATTATTACAGAATCAACAGATTATAAAGAGGTAGATTTTGTAATTGTTGGATTGGATCGTGACTTTAAATATGAAAATTTGGCAATTGCTCAAAAATGTATTTTAGAGGGTAAAGCTCAATTTTATGCGACAAATGCTGATGCAACCCTACCCGTTGCCAGAGGCTTTAAACCAGGAGCAGGTGTAATGGTAAATGCATTGAAAACATGTACTGGAAAAGAACCAATCAGGATATTTGGGAAACCAGAGTCTTTTGGAATTAGGATGATACTAAGTGATACCCAAACACCTACTAAGAATGCTTGTATTTTTGGGGATCGTTTGAATACAGATATATTAGCAGGTAATCGTGTTGGAATTACAACTGTAGCAGTGTTAACAGGAGTTACTAGAAAGGAAAAAATTGATAATATAAGAAGCAAATTAAAAGGTTTTAGAGATTTTGATAAAAATTTAATCCCTAAAATAGTAGTTAATAATTTGGAGGAGATTTTTAAAACTTAATAAATCTTTTCTTATCCTTTGTTTATAAATAAGATTTATATAAGTTCTGCTTTTTTTAGCATTAATCTACCAATTTCAATGAAAATTTCTTCGATATTTTGACCATTTTTAGAAGAGCATTCAATGTATGTATGTATATTGTTATTATTTGCCATTTCAAGAGCTTCTTCTCTAGAAACTGCTCTTTTGTACTCAAGATCTAATTTACCCCCAACCATAATAACTGGCATTTCGCTTTTATCTTCCTTATAACCTTTTTTAAAAATTTCTATCCATTCGTTAAAATTTTTAAGACTAGTATATCTTGTTATATCAAACATAAAAATACCTCCAGAAGCTCCAATTACATAACTAGGCAAAAGGAATCTAAATCGGTCTTCACCGGCAAAGTCCCAGATTTGTAAGCTAACTCGCTTTCCATCAATTTCTATCTTTTTTACATGAAAATCGACACCAATTGTTATACTCGAATCGCTCTTAAAAACACCGGTAAGATATCGGTTTATCAATGTTGTCTTACCGACTCCGCCATCACCGAAAAAGACAACCTTAAACAGTGCGTCTTGCAAATTAATTCCCCTAATGATTTTATATAATATTTACTTAGAGAATCAAGTTATTTTTTTTTTTATATGACCTTTCTAGACAATATAACTTTGTATAAATAAAGTAAATTAGATTTTTAAAAATAATTGGTTTTAGGTGCTTTGAATCAAAATCTTTTTTTCTTATTATAAGAAAAAAATTTTGAATCTTATTTATAATTGATGAGAATTTTTTTTCTTGAATAGAAAAACCTTTTTGAATCATATTCGGCTTCTCTAAAAATTCTTTTTAAAAGATTCAATATTATAATAATTGTTTTTACATTATTCTCTATATTTTAAGAATAGAAAGCAATACTTATCTGTATTTGAAAAGCAGTTATAATCATGGCGCTTAGTATAATTGGTTGGGCAAATGGCTTAACACAATCGGGTTTACTCGTTTTTGCTTGCATATTAGGGTTATTCTTTATATATAAATCGAAAAGAACAGGTGCTATTCTTCTTTTATATTTAGGTTTAGGCACTATAGGAATAGGACTATGGCAATTAGCTGCTTGTACCGATTTTATATCTATTCTTCTAACAGAAGAAAATTTACCTATTTTTTTAGCAAATGATAATCTTTTCAGCCCACTCTTCTGGTTTTTTACAACTTCGTTTGAGCTAATTTTTGGAATCGCTTTTTTATTTTTTGTGGCTTTAAAACTTCTCGTTCCAGAAAAAAAATTTTTCTTTTTAGCATTATTTTTAATTTTCGGTGTTATTATATCCTTATTTTACATTTTTGATTTTCATAATAATGTTAGAATAATTAGCCCTGTAATTTCCGGCGAAGACATTATAAATACATCAAATATACCATTATCTCCAATTTTTTTTTTAATGATTTGTGATTCACTCCTTTTTTTAAGTTTTAATGTGTTTGGTTTACTTTTTAGGAGTTTTAAATCACAGGGGATCATAAAAAAAAAGTTTGTGCAATTAAGCACTGCAAATTTATTGTTTCTAATTTTTTTTGTTATATACTCAACAAATATTACATCAATTTTCAAATTGATTATGAGAATTGGTGAAATATTGAGTATTCTAATCATTTATTTCGCTCTTAGAGAAGCTCCTGAAATCCCAGAAAAAAAAGTAGTTAAGGTTGAAGATGGTTTATTTCGATTATCAAGAAGGCCTGACAAAATCACCGAAGAAGAAGTAACAATTTCCAAAGAAAAGAAGATCTGCTTAGTTTGTAAAGGAAAAGTCTTGAGATTTAGTTTTATTTGTCCAGAATGTGAAACATTTTATTGTAATAATTGCGCTAAAGCCATAATTAATATGGAAAATGCCTGTTGGGCATGTAATACTCCGTTAGATGATTCGAAGCCATTTAAACCATATAAGAACAAATATGAAGAGATTATAGTCGATAAATCTAAAGAAGATTCGAAACTTACTAAATAGTTTTTTGCTAAACCTTTTACCAGCAAAATTTTTAAAGTCTCAACAATTCCCATTAAAAATTCTGTTAATTGAGTGCAACTATGTCCTCTACAATTAGTATCGTAAATGTAAATGATTATGAATCTATACCTAAAGCTGTAGTAGGAGCTATTAAGTTAATAGAAAACTATATACCATTTGATTTTTCTAGTTCTAAACAAATTCTTTTAAAACCGAATTTACTTAGAGCAAAGAAAGATGCATGTACTCAACCAAGTTTCGTTGAAGGTGTTATTTCTTATCTAAAAGAAAAAGGAATATCGATGGAAAATGTGTCACTTGGAGATTCTCCAGGTCAACAGGGAAAAAATGCTTCTGATGTAGTAAGACAAATTGGATTATTAGATATTTGTAAAAAGAGCGGAGTAAAAATTATTGATTTTGAAAGTGAGGTGCCTGAAGTAGAAATGATTGAAGATGCTGCTCAATTGAAAAAATTTTATGTCGCCAAAGCCATAAAGGATTGTGATATTTTGATAAATTTACCCCGACTTAAAAGTCATGCAGAAGCTATGATTACAGGAGCAATTAAAAACTATTGGGGCATAATTCCAGGAGGATTAAAAGCTAAGTATCATTTATTGGGAAAATCTGCTGATAAATTTGGAGAGGTTCTTGCAGATAATTTTTCATGGATTTTAAAGCATAAAGCAAAAAGATTAACTGTGTATGATTTACAGGAGATTATGGAAGGCTCTATGGGCCCAGCTGGAGGAAAAATGGTCAAATGGAATTTAATTTTAGTGGGAACAGATGAGTTAGCACTTGATGTGGTGGCTTTAGAAATTGGAAAATTGAAAGCAAAAAATGTTCCTCATGTGAAGAATGCAATAGAACGAAACTTAGGTATTAGTAATTTAGATAATATAGAGATTGTTGGAATGTCTTTAGAAAAAGCAAAAAAACAGACTCCCAAATTTAATGTTCCTGGGAGTAATATGACGAGTCTTATTAGCTATATAACAGGCCATCTAGCCTATAAAGTAATGAAAAAGATGCCCAATTTAATTGAAATAAGATGTGCACAATGTGGTCAATGTGCTGAGATTTGTCCTGCAGAAGCAATAAAATTTGAGGAAGGTAATTATCCTGATTTCTCAACAAAAAAATGTATTTCTTGTCTTTGCTGTATGGAATTATGTCCTGAAAATGCTATAAAAACAAGAAGTAGAGGAATTATAGGATTGTTTGATTAAACTATACTTTTTCTTTTATCATTTTTGAATAACATTTTAGGAAGTAATAGGTAGACAACCTGTTATTAATTATAGAATCATATTGAATAAATTCATTAGCAGAATGGGCAAATCCCCCAATACCTAAACCTCCTGCAATGAAATCTATTCCTATTACTTTCTGTATTTTACTTAAAGGGGCTGCGGCTGCGCTTAAAGGCCATAATTCTGTTGAAACATCTAAAATTTCAGCACTTTTTATAAGGCTCTTTACGAGTGTTGAATCTTTTTTGACTCTTGAGCTTTCATAACCCATGTTTAGAATCATTTCAACTTGATTTTTGGTTTTTTTAGAGAAATTCTCGATTTTTTCCTTGATTTCTTTTAAGATTTCATCAATCGAAACGTTATGAGCGAATCTAATATCAATATTACATATAGCTTGATTAGGAACATAATTTTTTATTCCTTCTTCTAGAAATCCTGATTTTATGGTGGAAATATTAAAAGTGGAATTATAGAGATAATTAATAAATGCTTTATTAGGGTCGTCTTCTATTGTTTGTTCTATTCCTGCCTTTTTCTTAATTATATCAATATCAAGTTCTTTCATAAGAGTCTCTATAAGAGATTGCTCTTCTGACGTCAGTACATATGAGTTCTTTAAACTATTGATATGGAATTCATTATTAGAATAAATCGTATTAAGTAAGGAAACTAAATCAGATGCGGGATTGTGTATCATTCCACTAAAAGCTGAATGGGGTTCTTTATTTCTTGATGATATTTTAATTGTTAATGATAAAATTCCTTTATATCCTAATTTTAAGACAGATTTTTGACTGAGATCTTGTTTTGTTGAGGGATAATAAGCGTCTATACAACTTTTGAATAATTCTCTTTGATTGCTATTTTCAAGGAATTTCAAAAGAGAAGGTGAACCTTTTTCCTCATCACCATCAAATAGAATTATTAATGAGATTGGAAGGTTATCTTTCATTTTCAAGATCTTCACTACATTCAAAAAACATAATAGTGGTGTTTTTGAATTATAGGCTCCCCTAGCTATGATACAATTGCCTAAATTATCAAGTGGGGGAGGAAGAATTTTAATTTCTGCTCCAAAAGGATCACTTATCCATTCTTTTTCTTTATTAATAGGCTGAGTATCATACATCATATATATTAATAAAGGTTCTTTGATTTCACCTTCTATTCTAGCAATAATTAGAGGATTAATTTCACCTTTATATTCATTAACTTCTTCAGAAAATTGAGAGATATAAGAGATTAAGTAATTTTTAGCTAATTCAATCGCTTCATAATTAAGAGTATTACTTGGAATCCTTAAAAAAGAACTTAATTCATTCTCAATAAATTCCTTGTTAGAACTTCTTATTAAATCAATTATTTCTGTATTAAAATTTGCTTTTTCCATATTCAATACAATAATTAAATAGTTTTAATTA
>JBHLKB010000073.1:0-9219 GCA_048887205.1 Candidatus Hodarchaeota archaeon | reverse complement strand
GTTAATAATTGATAAATATAAAAAAATTAATTAAAAATTTAGTAATATCTAAGATCGCAAGTATTTTTTTTGAATATCTTCAAGTTCATACATAATATTCTCGATTGGTTCTCCATTTATTACTCTATGCATTTTATTGATTAATTCTTCAGGGAACATTTCAAATTGAGTAATTGAATTTCGATACTCTTTAAACTCATTTGAGATTTCATAAATATCAGAACTTCTTTTAATATCAAATTCTCTTGTCACAATTTCTACAAATGATTTAATCAGATCGTTATAGAATTCATCCTCCAATTGGTGTGTTGTATAATTAACATCATAAATCATATGATCGTATTTTTTATTTACATTTTGGATTTCTTCTTCTCTTTTAGCATTTAGCTTATCAATTTTCGGTTGTAATTCTTTCTTTTTTTTATCTAATTCTTCAAGTTTGGCTTTTAACGGATTAATCATAATAGTTCTTAATAAAGGACCTTATTTAAAAAATTAGTTAAAATATTCTAAGATACTTTGTAAATCAAAATATAGAAAAAAGGCTACTAATAGATCATAACATAAATAGATAATGAAGCAATAATGTCTAAAATGGAAATAATTTTTTATTTTCCGTGCTTCTTTCAGTTTTTTCTGTCATTTTAAGTTAAAATATAATGAATTTAATAAAATCTTAATAACACAACTTATTTAAAAATTTAAGTAAACCAAATTTCTGACAATTTTTTGTGTTAGTATTATTATGCAAAAAAAAACCAATCTACCAAAACCAGAGGAAGGCTTAAAATTTATTGATGTGCATTGCCATTTACCTTTTCATCGCCCTAAAAATGATCAATTACCCCCAGATCAAAAACAATATCTTGATTATTTTAAAATGGGGGGATTATATTTAATTACTAGTACAATAGATATGCTCACGCTAAATTTAACATTAGATTTCATGGAGAAAGTTAATAAAAATTTTGGTTTTACGTGTGGATGGGCTCCGCAGACAGTCACTTATACTCCAAAGCAAAAATATGAATCTGAATGGAGGAATTGGATTGAATTCATTCAAAATAATCAAATGAAATACTTAGCCATTGGAGAAATTGGATTGGATTTTCATCATGCTAAAACTTTAGAAAAGAGGAATAAACAGGTAGAGGTTATCAAAAAAATTCTCGAATTTACCAAAGATTTTAATAAACCCTATATCTTACATGTAAGAAATGCGGCTCAGCATGAATTCGATAGGCAACACCCAAAACATAGATTTAATAAAAGTGATGGAGCAATTAAGGAAATTTTAAACATTTTAAAAAAATTTGAAATCAAACCTGAAAAAGTTATGTGGCATTGTTTTTCAGGTCCAGAAGATTATGGTAGAATATTGCCTAATCAAGGTTTTACTCTCTCTGTTCCTAGTTCAGCTTATGGATTTGAAAGATGGAGGAAAGTTACAAGATTTTCACCCTTAAAATCGCTTGTCACTGAAACAGATGCTTATTATCAACATCCATATAAAAGAGAACCTATAAATGTACCTTCGAATGTAAGATATACTATTGCGGCTATTGCTTATTCTCATAAGGTTTCCCAAAAAGTAGTAAGTGAAAAAACCGTCGAGAATGCGAAAAGATTTTTCAATTTAGAAATAGAATAGAAACTATTAATAATGTTATATTCTTAAATTTAAAACTTAGATTTTAAAAATTTATTATGGTGTATGGATTGAAAATTTTAGTTACATATTATTCGCAATCAGGAAATACTGAAAAAATTGCTAAAAGTATTTTTGAAGGATGTGCCAGTGAGGAGTCAGATCTAAAACCTATAGATCAGGTAAATCCGTCAGATTTGAAAAATTATGATTTAGTTTTTTTAGGATCAGGGATATATGCTAGCCGTGTACATAAATCATTAAGCGATCTAGTGAATTCTGCTGAAGAATTACCTATAGACTTTGTATTTTTTTGTACACATGCAAGTCTGGAAAGTTATCAAGATGGGTTTAAGTTAGTTAAAAGAAAACTGGGTACAACTACTTCGAAAATAATAGATTCATTTGATTGTATGGGTGATAATATTGGAATACCAGAAGCGACGCGAAAAGCAATGTTGGACAGATTACCTCCAGAACAACGGAAAAAAGCTGAATTACATCAGCAGCGGCTCAAGGGTCATCCAGATGATGAAGACCTTGAAAATGCTAAAAATTTTGCCCAATCTCTTCTTAAAAAGTTATAATCTCTTATTTTCTCAACTATTTCTACATTTTCATTATTTTTTTATAAAATATAAAAATTAACCTAAAGTTCATTTAAATACTAAGTAGAATAATAGATTTTTATAACCAAATAAACTCTATTTAAAATTGATTTAAATGATAAGAAGTGTAAAAATTATATTAATCATAAGTGCCGTAGTAATCGTTGGTGGGGCAACCATATTTGGAATCGTTGTTTTTGCAAATTGGGGAGTATATCAGTATTCAAATACATACTATTATGAACAAGTTCCTTCGCCTGAAGAAAAATTAATTCTTAATTGTGATATTGGGGCTATAAATATTAGATATAATACCACTCCAACTGATTATATTGTTAAACTCGATTTAGATATTAGAATCGAGGGTGGTTTTGTAGCTGGAAAATCATTTTCTGATTTTTTTTACCCAGTTCAGTGGGTGAATAATACTTCTCCAATAACCACATTCAATCTTTTAAGCAAACCGACCGTATTTCTTATTTTTGGCATCATAAAAATTATCTCAATTGATGTTACTCTTAGAACTGATATTTTTTATGATATCAATGCGTTTACTAGTACGGGTTCTATAGATATGGCTGTTCCACAGAATGTAATTCTTAACAACACTGTTTTAACTACTTCAACAGGTGCAATATTACTAAATGCTGGTAAAAACGCAGAATTTCGAGGAAATATAGCAATGACAACAAGCACAGGTTCTATTGCTTCATATGTTAACCAAGTTAATTTAACTCATGGTATTAATACACAGACTTCAACAGGGTCCCTTACTATGAATTTTACAAATTGCGTTATTGGTGGCGATATAATTGGAGACGTATCAACTGGGAGCGTAACACTTACCAGCTACAATACAATATATACAAAGAATTCTGTTTGGGACGTTAGAACGGCTACAGGCAGCATTAATGTACAAATGAGGCAATATATTGAAATGGAAGCTAATATTACAGGCATTATCGAGACATCTACAGGAAGTATCGATATTTTGTATGATGATTCGTTAAGCACTATAGGCGCAAGATTTACTTGTACAACAGGTACAGGATCTATTGAATACACAGATTTAGGTTCTGGAGGAATGAGTAGAGTAAACGGAATAATATCTACTAATGATTATAATTCTGCGGCAAATAAATATTCTTTAACTGTATCGGCATCAACAGGAAGCATAGAAGTGTTAGGACAAAGTCTATAATACTAAATCTTTTACTTATTTTTTTTAATTTACTTTCTGTATTTTTGAATAAATTTTGTCAATAACAGTCCTATTTACTTCTTAGAATATTAAATAACATTTAATTTAGTGAATACAACAATTTTGTAACAAATAAAACCTTTTAATATATTTAAAATTTAAATAATTATCTTTAAATATAAGATATTTTAAAAAACAGAGAATTAAGGTTGTATAAAAAATGGTTAGTGAAGATTTACTTAAAAAATTAAAAGATTTAAGAGAGGGCGTAGGTGAGAGAAAGCCTTCAGATGCTCTTTTGTTGGCTGAAGCTTTAAAACAACTAGCTACAGAAAATGAAGATATTAAAGAAGAGGTAGAAGATATGGATACTATTATTGTTCAATTTGAATACACTGATATGGATTATAAATACTGGGTAAAAGTTGGGGAAGGGCAAGTAGATTATGGAGAAGGGGAGGCTGAGGATACTAGTGTTACTATGAAAGCAACAGGGGCCACCTGGGCAGGGATGGGATCAGGAGAAATTGAAGCTACTAGTGCATATATGAGTGGAGATCTACAAATTGAGGGAAATCTCCAAGATGCGATAGCATATGGAGATATTAATAGGATGGTTGGAGATGTATTGAAAGAACTTGGAGGAGAGTAATCGCCTAAACAATAAAGTATTTAATTCAATAATTAAATTCAAAATTTTTTATTACTTTTTCTTATTTTAATTATTAAATATTCTAATAGATTAATTACCAAAAACATTATTAGACTCCATATTAAAATATCCAATATTAAATTAGACCAAATAACAGTCTTTTCAGCACCAGGGTATATAATTTGGCTCATCCAATAGAAAGGAAATCCCCATATATTACTTCCAATAAAAAAATGAGTCGGGGTAGGAAAGAAACCAGTAATTACAGTAATAATTATTCCTCCAATAATAGATACAAATAGTTTTATTATTATTTTGATCTTCAAAATTGGCACCAAGAAAAAATGTCATAAAATACAATTAGTCTTTTGAATGAAATAAATTGAAGATATAATCTTAGCACATTTAAATTTTACCAAAATACTAACTTTTTCGTCCAATTATGTATTCCACCGCCCTGGATTAAAAATGTTATTAGGATCCATACAATTTTTAATCTTTTCAAATAATTTTAGCCATCCAGGATTAATTTTCTTTCGCATTTTTGCTGTTATCCATGATGGTGTTTTATATGGGATACAACCTAAATCTATACAGACATCAGCAATTTCCTCTAATAATTTTACAATTTTCTCTTGATCTGTAAATTTTTTAAAACGAATAATCGGTCTGAATATTCCATAATGACCTCCTTTCATAATTTTAAGATAATTAAAGGGTGGTACATCATATTTATGATATAATTCATCAGTTTTTGTAATCAATTCCTCAAATTTATGAGATGGGGCGTAAGCACCAAACCAAGTAAGACCACTATATTCATGTAAGGAAAGGATTTGAGAAGGTAAATCATAGATATTTCGAGCTTTTAAATTAAAGAGTTTTGCAAATTCATTATAATCAATTAAATGAATGTTGGTTCCTTTTCTATTTAAATCTTCAATTATATTGTCTAAAATTTCTAACTTAGCTTCCATTTGCTTGTCAGTTTTTGCTGACATCGGCATTACTCCTGTATACGGTGGTTCTCCTGGATATCGCCTAGGTTCTGGAATACCAATTTCCATTTTCGCTACTTCTACTGAGAAAGCAGCAATATCATTGATTATATCAGCTCTCCCTACCTCTCTTAGAAAAGGGGCTATATCAGTTAACCCAAAAAATAGAACAAGTTGAGGTTTCTCAATTGCTTCTTTTGGCCATAATTGAACTGAACATTTTGTAATAATTCCTGTCATACCTTGAAAGTTCACAAATAACCCTAGTAAATCTGGCATAGGATACCGTGACCACCAACTATCAAAATTCTCATTATCTATATCATAGAAACATGAGCCAATCCTAGCAACTTCACCATCAGAGGTTATAACTTCTAAACCATTAATACTTTCTGCCATTGAGCCAACTTTTGCTGCCAAGCTTGTCATTCCGCTTAAAAGTGCATTTCCAATTACTCCAGCATAGGGGGGTGCATTAGGATAACTATATCTTAAATGTGGATAATTCTCATCTAGATGTTTTTTTAACTGTCCAAATGTTACACCTGGTTCTAAAACAGCAAACATCATATTTTCGTCTATATATAAAATCTTATTCATTTTTTTACCGAAATCAATTATGATACCCCCGTAATCTGGAATTGTAAGACCTCCAACATTATTTCCAGTTGCGTATGGAACAATGGGGATTATATTCTGATTACAAAACTTAACAAGCTGGACTAATTGTTCTACAGTCTCTGGAATTACTGCGAAATCAGGCATATGAGGTTCATTTTCAGTCATATCATAGGAATATGGATATAGATCTATTTGTTTATTCGTCACATTTGAAGAACCGAATATTTCAACTAATTTGGCATACACATCCTCTTTAGAAACTCTTTCAAAAATATTCCTTTTATTAATTTTAGTAATTTTTTCCACCACTCACTTTGTTTCTTTCTTTAGTTCATAATATTTTAGATTAGGGTCTGCTGCAACCATAGCCATAGAATCTACAAAAACGTTATAAAATTTAACAATCATGCTGCTGTCTTCACCTAATCCTTCAATTTCCATTTTCCCCTCATTTAACACATTAAAAGGATCTAATCTTCCATAGGCAATGTCTAACATAGTATGAATATCTATCTTTACTTTCAAATCTGCGTCCTCTCGATAAGATCTTTCAAAGCTAATATTAATATCCTTAAAAATTATTGTTATTGGATAAAAAGGAGTAATATGAAGGACAACTTTTTTATTCCAATCCTTTATGTGTTTAATAAATCTTTTATCATTTTTACGGTAAGTAAAAATATTATATAAGGATAAAGATATCAAATCATCAGGCATATCGATATTTAACATAATTTACTCTTGAGAAAGTTAGATATAATTAGATATAATTGGGCATTTGAACTTATAATAATTAAAATATGAATTTTTAAAATTAAGAGTTATTGTTAATTGAGAATTGAAAAACAAGAAAAAAATTAAGGAAAAATCCCTCTTAATTCAATTGCTTTAGCAATCCGTGCTACAGCAATTATATAAGCAGCTGTACGGAGATTTATAGCTCTCTCTTTCGAAATTTTATATACATCTTCAAAAGTTCTAAGCATTATCTTTTTTAGCTCTTTATTAATTCGATCTAATTCCCAAAAATAGGCACGGATATCTTGAACATATTCAAAATATGAGACACAAACACCTCCACCATTAGCAAGAATATCTGGAATTACATGGATACCTTTATTGAATAAAATCTTATCCGCTTTAGTCGTAACAGGACCATTGGCACCTTCCAAAACGATTTTACACTTAATATTATCAGCATTAGTTTTCGTTATTTGATTTTCAAGTGCAGCAGGTATTAAAATGTCACATTCAATAACCAACAGTTCATCATTTGTAATTATTTTGTACCTATTATCTTTATAATCTTTTAAATAATTACCCTGCTGAGTCCACTCTAATAATTTATCAATATCTAATCCTTCAGAATAATAAAGTCCACCTGATATATCTGAAACTGCTATTATTTTGCACCCTTCTTTATGTAATAAATCTGCGATCGTGCCACCTACGTTTCCAAAACCTTGGATCACTATAGCCTGTGATTTTAAGTCTAAGTTTAGCTTTTCACACATAGCTTCAAGCACATAATATAATCCCATTCCAGTAGCAGGTTCTCTACCAACAGATCCGCCAATCTCTATAGGTTTCCCCGTAACTACACCCGGGATAGACCTCCCTTTATTCATTGAATATGTATCCATTATCCAAGCCATGATCTGGGCATTAGTATTAACATCTGGGGCAGGGATGTCAATATCGGGACCAATTATGTTTATTATTTCAGATGCATATCTACGCGTAAGGCGTTCTAGTTCTCTATTAGATAATTTTCTAGGATCAACACAAACTCCACCCTTTGCACCGCCTAAAGGCAAATTCAAAAGACTACACTTCCATGTCATCCAAGTAGCTAAAGCTTTAACCTCATCTAAAGTCACCTCTGGTGAAAACCTTATACCACCTTTGCCAGGACCTCTTACTGTGCTATGATGAACTCTATAACCTTCGAAAATTTCAAGCGTTCCATTATCCATCACAATAGGAATAGATACTATTAATGCTCGTTCTACTCTCTTAAGATACTTAGTAACATTGGGATCTAATCCCATTTCTTCTGCTACAATATCTATTTGTTTTTTTGCCACTTCAAATGGATTTAATTCCATATTTTTTTACCTTTTTTCAACTAGATTTAAATAATATACTTTGAAAGATATATGATTTTTATTATTATGTTTTAGTATTTAAAAAATTTCTAAAAAAGGATTATAAATTAACTAGACAATATTGGACAAATTTTAAGGGATCATTTGCACAACCCCCTGAATCTAATCCTCCCAATTGATCTAATACTTTTTGAGGGATTAGATTATCAGCAAGCCATAAATCTTTTAAATTCATCAATGATTCTAATCCTTTAATTTGTACTATATGATTTTGACCTAAATCTAAAGTTTCTAAATTCGTTAATGTTTCAAGTCCTTTAATTTCTCTGATATCATTCTCTGAAAGAAACAGATTTTCTAAATTGGATAAAGAGTAAAAACCTTTAATATGGCTAATATTATTTTGTTTTAAATTGAGAATTCTTAAACTTTTACAGTTATCCAATCCTCCAATATTTCTAATTTGGTTAGTGTTAATCCATAATGTCTCAAGATTTTCTAAAGTATTTAAACCCTGTATTTCTTGAATTTTATTATTATTGAGATATAGACTCTTTAAATTCCTAAGATTTTCTAATCCTTCAATGCTTTTAATCTTGTTTCCAGCAAGATTTAGTACTTCTAAGTTTTTCAAATTTTCAAGATTTTTAATTTGTTCTAATTGGTTTCCCGCAATCCATAAAACCTCAAGATTAACTAAGTTTTCAAGATTTTTTATATCTATTATTTTATTCCATGAAAGATCTAATCTTTTTAGTGAAGTTAAATTATTTAATCCCTTTAGCTCTATTATTTGATTTCCCCTTAAATATAATTCTTCTAAATTACTTAGGTTCTCTAAACCTTTAATCTCTGTTATTCTATTGCTGATTAAATGTAATATCTTAAGCTTTTCTAATTTCTCTAATCCTCTAATTTCGAAGATCTTGTTGCTGCCTAAATTTAATATTTCTAACTCAGTGAGATTTTCAAGACCAACTATTCGTGTAATTTCGTTTGAGCTTAATTCTAAATTCTTCAACTCTTTCAGGTTTGATAATCCTTGAATTTCTTCAATGTCTTTTATTTCTAAAAGTCCTAAATCTAGAAAACCATCTTTAACTTCAAATTTAGTACCACCTAATTCAACAGAGTCCATATGTTTTACGCCATTTAACTTTCTAATTTAACAAACTTATTCAAGATCGATATAAATAATTATATAAGCCTTATTATTTATTCATTTTTTTTATGAAAAACTTATCATAAGATTAAACGAGATTTAACCTGTTTCTAAAACATAATAAAAACTTATTAAAAATTATTTTAATCTTAAATTAATATGAATATAATCGTTTGTAAAGAATGCGGGTATTCATTCGAAAATAAGGAAGAAGGAAAATA
>JBHLKB010000072.1:0-9261 GCA_048887205.1 Candidatus Hodarchaeota archaeon | reverse complement strand
GAGGTTCTAATTTTTGGAATACCATATCGTAGCTCCCAAGGTATTTTAAAACTTGGTTTTAATCCTAGATTTTTAAGAGATTCCACTATACTACTACATTCATCATTCGAAAAATCTCCGAATTTATCCCGTTTATTCAACAGTGAAATCCTTATACGATTTAGCCAGGTACTTTCGTTTTCATTTTTGATTAGTTCTGGTATTGCTAAATTTAATAAATTACTAAGTTGCTGTGTTTTTCCATCTAATGGGAATTCATGTTCCATTGTTAATGATAAAGCTAAATTTCTAAGTGCTTTCATAAAATAAAGAATAACATTATAAATATTCTGATTCAAATTCCAAAATTGAAAAGCAATTGAAAGACGGAAACTTACAACCTCAAATGGAATGGTTATTCTTATAGGTAGAGTTATTGGAAATTTTATAGTAAAAAGCACTAATTTCTTTCTTTTTATGCTATATCGAAAATTATTTTCAATATACCCTTCTATTTTCCATCCATTTTTTTCTATAAATTCTCTTAAATTTTTAATTTCATTAGAGGAAAATGGATTGATTGACATATAACTTATGCTCTTAAGTAGTGAATGCTGGCAGAGAATTTATATATTCTTATATAACTAGTAGTGAATTTAAATATTAAATTTTGTATCAAGATTCGAATAAAAATTTAATAATTAGAATTTATTTGTTAAGATTGTATCTAAAAGTAGAAACTAGAGATTCCACTATGGATATTACACAATTTAATAAAGAGTTAGGAATTAAAATAGCAATAGCAAAGAGATACGAAAAAAATGATGATATTAAATCAGCTATTAAACAGTGGTTAGAAATTTCTGAAATGACTCTTAATTTTTCGAAATCGAAGAATTTAGATGCTTCTTTTAAGAATATGCTAATAAATAAGACAAAAGGTATTTTTAAACATATAAAAAACTTAAAGATGGGCCAATTTAAGGAAGAAGTTTACATTGAAAATTATATCTCTGAAGATGAAGATGCTCAAATAGAATCCCGATCTGATATAGCTAAAATCGAAAGTAAAACTTTACAAGAGCAAGAAAGTAGCGAAGAATCAACTTTAGATTCATCTATTAATAATATTAATCATAAAATTGTTCAAGATTCTGAATTTAAGAACTTACCTAAGGGATTTAAAGAAATTAAAACATCCAAAGATTTTGAAATAATAACCCCCCATGATGAAAATTTTATTAACAAGCATATGGAACAAGCTAAAGATATGGAATCAAAAAAACTTGAAGGTTCTGAGGAGCTCAATAATAGTAAAAATTTGATTTGTTTTGCTTGTGGGTATGATAAAAATTCGATTAAGGATAAAATCTGTAAAAATTGTGGGACAAAGCTAAATTAAAACCTAATATCCCTACTTTATTTTAATATTAATAGCTAAAAAATTAGAACTTCTTTTCTTTTCTTGATTTCTTAATTTTTTCATATTTCTTAATAGCTCGATCTCGCCACACTGTATTCCACTTTTTAAATCCTGATTTTACATGTTTCTCTCTATTAAAAAAATCATAACACACCCAATTAAATAATACAAAAAATCTTTTTGCCCCACTCTTCCTAGTTAAGCTTTTTGATCTCACGCCTAAATCATTTCGAAGGTGTGTAATCAATTTTCCTTCAACAGCTTCTTGCAATTTTCCTTCAACTATTGTGTCTTCATAATTTATACCTTCCTCGAAGAAATAGTTTCTTACTTTATCAAAAATATTACCTCTACAGAGATGAATAACATCAGTTTCTTTTTGGAATTTTAATTCATCCAAGCCTTCCCTAATTAATTCTACAGTTTTTTCTATAGGTTTTTTATTTTTCCAATTTTCTCCTTGAAATAATTCTACGGGTATTGTCCGAAATATTAATTCTCCTGTTTCTATTCTTAGGAGGCCGATAAAAGCATCTCCCACTAAATCACCAGTTCCAGCATCATCTATTTCAATTGTCATTTTTATTTCTCTAATCTTTTTCTGGTTATATAAAAGATTTAAAACATATCAAATTTTTTAAACTTAAATATCTATGAAAGATAATTGAAAATTACTTAATAAATTCCAATTTATTTCAAAATCTTTTGATACTCTAATGGTGAGCTTATGGAAATAGAGCTATTAATGATTGGAAATGAGATTCTTATCGGAAAAACTCAAGATACCAATTCGAATTGGGTAGCAAAAAGAATCACTAGATTTGGACACAGGGTTAAGAGAATAACAACTATAGGAGATGATTTAGATGTAATATCTAATACATTTAAAGATATATTAAAAAGAAAACCAGATATAGTTATAACTTCTGGTGGAATAGGTCCCACTTTTGATGATATGACTTTAGCTGGAATTGCAAAGAGTTTGAACAGAGATTTAGAGTTAAACAAACATGCTTATAATTCGATTAAGAAAGCTTACAAACAAGCTCATAAAAAAGGATTATTAAGACTTGAAGGAATGACAAAAGAGAGAGAAAAAATGGCATATCTTCCGCAAGGATCTGTTCCATTACCTAATACTGTAGGTACAGCTCCTGGAGTTAAGGTTAATGAAGGAAATACTATTATTTTTATATTACCTGGTGTACCCGCTGAGATGAAAGCGATGTTTAGAAATGTGATAGCACCACTTTTAAAGGAAAAAGAAGGGAAATTCATAGAAAAAGGATTTCTTTTCTCAGGGATTGGAGAGAGTCAGATTGCAGCTTATACAAATGAATTGGAAAAAAAATATCCACAACTGTGGATAAAAACCCATCCTCGCATCGGGTTATCTGTTGAAGTTGAAGTCTCCATTACTGCCTTTAATATAGAGAATGGAGAAGAGTTAATTGATAAAGCTTTAAATGAAATTAGGGAAATTGTAACGAACCTTAAAGGTAAAATTATAGAAAGAGAATGATTCTAATTTTTGATGCCACCTCGCAGGTGGAAGTTTCAATAAGCAACCATTTGAAATGTTTAAGCTTATATCATTAACATCTTTAAATATTCGTAATTTCAATATTTTGAACATTTTCTGAAACCCTGACAATTCCCCGCTGAACCCTGTCTATTGCTCCAATTATCCAATTTGAGATTTTATTACTCGTAAGAGTTGTTGTAAAATCTTCTGCTTTTACAGGATCAACGGCAATGAGCATACCTCCCGCAGTTTCATGGCATTTACAATCATCAAAAGCATATCCTAACTCATGAGATAATTCTTCAGATAATTTTATCGATGGAACAGTGTCAATTATTGCAGATAAATCAGAATTCTGAAGCATTTCAGCAGTATGACCCGCTAATCCAAATCCAGTAATATCAGTTAATGCATGAATAAATGAAAAATCATTGTAAGAATGTATAGTTTGTACTACATTTTGATTTGAAGTAGTCATTATTTTTATAGCAAGATCAATAGATTTTTGGAGTTCGTTCTTAGAATAGTTCTCTAACATTTCAGGAAAATCCTTAAGAATCCTATAAGATGCCATAATTGCTTGGAGACCTATTGGTTTGGTCAACAATAGTTTATCTCCTTCCTTTACTCCTTGTTTTTGAATTATAGCATCTTTATTAACATACCCTGAAGCTTCTCCTCCTATCAATGGCCATTCGCTATAAATTGTATGTCCACCAACTACTTTAGAATTTACTTTTTCTTCCATAAAATATTTTATCCCCTTTAGAATCCCTTCAGCAACTTCCATTGGAGTTTTCTTACTTATTGCGAGGAAAACAAGCATTCCAGATATCTCAGGTACATTCATAGCAAATATATCATTAGTAACATTACAAGCAGCTATTTCACCAGCAATTTCTGGTTCATCAATAATAGGTGTGAAAACATCAATACTTTTGACAAGTAATAAATCACTATTGGGAATGGGAATAATAGCAGCATCTTCAATATTTCCTGCTAATCCTACTTTAACCAATAAATCATTTAGATCGTTTTGTCCGAGTTTACAGCTTCATCCGTGTATCTTTACATCTTTGGTTAATCTGTAATCCGATTTTTCCATATTCACCTCACATCTATAATGCAATTCAATTAAATTAAGAATCTAATTATATAATAGTTCATAATCATTTTTTATTAAATTCATTAGTTCCTAATTATATGAAGGAATATTTCTAATTTATTAATCTTTTCGATATTATCTATCGGAAATATCGATAATTAATAAGAACAAAGATATAACTAGATATTTCACATAATATAAGAAATTTATAAAAAAATAAGATATTTTATAATATTTTCCAATATTTTCGATGCTGTTTTGCAACAGTACTCTCAATAAGTGCCCACAATGGTGTGTTTTTACTTATATCATTGACATCTTTAGATTTTTGTTATTTCAATATGCTCAGCATTTTTGGATACGCGAACATATTTAGGTTTGCTATTGTTATCGATTTTGCCTACAATCCAGTTTTTTACACCAAATTCGTTATCTAATCTTTGTGAAAATTCTTCTGCATATTCATGATCAATAGAGAGAAGCATCCCACCAGCAGTCTCAGGCATTTCACATTCATCATATTTATAACCAAATTCATAAGCTAGATCGCTTGTAAGTTTAATACTAGGGATCTTCTCGATTATAGCGGAAAGACGCGAGTTTTGAAGCATTTCTCGTAAATGGCCAGCAAGGCCAAAACCACTAATATCTGTCATCGAATGAATGAATGATATGTCCTTGTATGTATGAATTGTCTTTACAACATCTTGAAGAGGTGTTATCATTAATTTCACAGCCATATCGATAGATTTATCAATTTCAGTCGTAGAATAAGATTCTAATAAGTCGGGATTGTTTTTCTGAAGTCGGTATGCTGCCATTATAGCTTGATTTCCAATTGGCTTGGTTAGAATTATTTTATCTCCTTCTTCCACATAATCCTTTTTGATAATTTTATCCTTTTCGACAAAACCACTTGCTTCACCCCCAATAAGAGGCCATTCCGAATAAATAGTATGCCCTCCAAGAACTTTAGAATTTAGTTTATTTTCTATGAACTTTCTAATTCCCTTTAATATTCCTTCTGCTACATACATAGGCATATTTTTCTTTAATCCTAAGAAAACAAGCATTCCAGATATTTCAGGAACATTTAGCGCGTAAACATCGTTAGTAACATTAGCTGCGGCAATCTCTCCCATGATATCTGGTTCATCTACAATAGGAGTAAATATATCTATATTTTTAGCCATAACAAGATTAGTATTTGGTACAGGAATAATTGCGGAATCTTCAATATCACCTTTCAATCCAGCATTTGCCAGTAGTTTTTCTAATTTCCCGCTAGAAAGCTTACAGTTTCAACCGAATAATTTAGTCTGCAATGTCAATCGATAACTTTCTAAATCTTGTATCATACACCTCATTTTATAATTTTTAATAATTAGTATTAGTAGAATTAATTAGAATAATTGTATATATTAATCTTTTCCATATATTGTATTTATATTTTTGATAAATAAGATCCATTTATAAATCATTTCGAAAAAAGATTTTATAAATATAAAGTTCTAATGAAATTTCTAAAATCTATAAGGCAAATTATGGAAAGTATAGATCAATATGCTTGGTAGTTTTTCTTGCAATATCAAATTGGTCTCTATAATATAAATCAAGTTTTATTTCATCGGCTGTGGGATCGAAAAGGTTTTTTTTAAGCTCTTTTTGTTTATCTACTTTAAGTACGTAATTAAATTTGAAGATTTTACCAGGTTTAAGTTCATTTATTTGAAGGAATTTTGGAAAACTTTCTTTTCTCTGAAAATTAAGATAAGAAGGCACTTTCAACGATACCTGCAAATCCTTAAAATCAAAATTAGAGGGATTAGTTAATTTGAAGTTTAAATATATTTCGTTTCCTATAGTTTTGATGTTTTTGAAAAAGAGAATTTCTTTTGAATCTGGTATTTCAGATTCAATTTGTTGGAAATAAAGTTTATCATTAATAATTTTCGCATTTAACTTATTTTTATTTATAAATTTAAGAACTAATTCTTTTACACGTTCAATATCTAATTTGATATAATTAGCGAGTAGATCTAGCTTAATAGGATTAATAATTTTAAGATAATATTTAATTTGATTTAGATACAACTTATTTTTTGATTTTCTAACAAAATTTTTTGATTTATTTATTAATAATTCTTTTGAAGCATTAAATTTATTGAGATATGGTCTCACATATAAATTAAAGATATTATTATCTTCGAAAATCTTTTCTTTTCCGAGAATACTATCAATTTGTTTTTCAGCTTCTTCAATATAGTTTTGGGTTTGCGCACTGTTCATTTCTATTAATCTTTTTGCATCTGAAAACTCATTTTTCTTTATCAAGAAGTCAAGTTTATTGACTAATCTATTAAAATCTTCATTAAAATTTTTCATTCCTTCGATTCTTTCTGTGATTATGGACTGAATGTGTCCCTGAAAAAGCTGATAACTTAACTCAGTGCTAATACCACTGATCTTTTTAGATTCGGAATTTATACTTATAGGTTCAGCTTGTAATACATAATCAATTAGTTTATCTTTCATTGTTTTGATTTGACGATCTAAATCATTCAGATATTCTTGAATTTCTACTTTCGTTGCTACCCATTTCTGTAAAAGATCTTTAAATATTTCGTTAAATTCAACATTATCTATTAATAGCTCTCGTATATCACCATCCAATTTAAATAACTTTTTCCTTATTTGAGTTATATAGCTAAGTTTATCATCCTTAATATTAGAGAATTCAATATTAGATAAATCTTCGTCTAAGTCGACTTCAAATTTGCTTTCTTTCACATATTCAAACTCTGCTTTCAAAATATTAATACGATCGATAATTAAATTTATATTTTCTTTCAAATTGGAAACAAATTCAGCTTTTTTCTCTTCACATATTTCAGAGATAAAACCTTTAATGATGCTTAATTCTTCAATTATTTGTACTCTTGTTTCTTCCCATTCTTCAATTAAATCAAATGCTAATCTTTTATATTCAAATTTATTAATACTGTTATGAAATTTTTTGATTTTTTTTAGAATCTTATTGTATTTTTCATTTAGTTGAATTTCAGTGTCATTAAACTTGAAATTTAGAATGTATGAATTCAACTTCTCTCTAAATTGAGCAGGAATTTTCTGAAATTCAATAATCCTCTTCTGGAAAATTGATAATTCATTTTTAATTCTTTCTATAGTATCATCAATATCTAGAAAGTTTGTTTTGACATTTTTCAGCGTATAAATGATTTCTTCTTTGACTTCTGGATCTTTTTCAATTTTTAAAGCATTATTTAACTCAATTGTAATCCAAACAGCAATCTTTTTGCTTTCTAAAATAAAGCATATATTTTGTAATAATATTATAGTTTTTTTTCTTTCTCGCCAAAATCGTGATTCCAATTGGTATAAAATTTTGGTAATTTCATTTTCTATCTCAATCTGGTATTCTTCAAATAAACGCTTAAATACTAATGCAATGCCTTCCCTTATATTCTCAGATGGATTCTCTAATTCTTCAAATAAATAGGGGAATATTTCAATAATATTTTTCCGACATAAATGAAATATTGCATTTATTAATGAATTTCTATAATTAGAATCGCTTGTGTCTAACATAGCATGCAAAATATTTGCCCATATCTGATCGAAATTATTTTCAGCAATATTGACCAGTGCTTCAATAACTTTTAATTGAATGCGATAATCTTTTTCTTTTAATAAATTAATCAATTTAGGGATTATTGATATTATCTCTGACGATTTTTCCTTACCAATTTCTCCAAATAGCCAAATAATGAGTTCTTTAACCCGATTCTCTTCGTTGTAAAGAAGATTTAATAAAATATAAAGGATCTTTTCTTTTGTTAGAAAATATGTGCCATGAATTTTTAAAAGTTCTGCGGCTGCTCTGGCAACATCGTCATCTTCATCCCTTAAATTAATTATTACCATCGACAGTAGGGGTTCTAAATTACGTATTTTAGTATAATCTTGATTTAAAATCTTCTGAATAGTTTTAATTACATTGAGTTTTACTTTCCAGTCATTATCCATTAGCTTTTCTGTATACTCTTCAATTATTTCTTGTAATTCGTTTAAATCTATGTGTAAAGATAGAATCAAGTTACCAATAATTTTTACAGTTAATCTCCTTACAGAAGAATCTTGATCATATAACCTTCCTCTAATTAGGGCAATTAATTCAATTAAAAGGTTTGGTCTAAATAGACTTATTTGATATAATATTTCTAAGGATACTAATCTAATCCAAGAATCCGCATCATTAATAAAATGAGTTATAGTTTTTATTGCTCTCAATGATATTGAAGGAGATTTATCACAAATTAAATTTAATAAACTTAAACTTCGATAAGTAAGCTCCTTATCGTAATGAACATCATAATTTTCTATAATTTCAAATATTTCTTCTGCGGCTTTTTCATTATATCCATTGAGAATTAATCTTTCAATTTTTTCAGTATCTAATGATATGGTGGTCAATGCCGTAGGGAAAATTATTTTTTTTTAAAAATTATGATTCAATGATCTCTTCTATTAAAAATATCTTTCAACTAGTATAAAAAAATTTATAAAAAAAAAGAATAAATATAAGAAATTTGGATTTATGTATTAGTCGAATAACTCAATAATAGCTTGTCCGGGAGTTGCAATTCTTTCCCGATAAGTTAAAATTCCTTCTTGTATTTCTTTTGTCTTTACTAAACCTCTATCAATATCCTTTTCGGATATATACCCTCTTTCACCTGCCTCGAATTGTTTTACGATATTGCCATCCTTGTCCCTAATTTCTACATTAGTAAAGCTAGTTTGTTTCACATCAAAAAATACTTTTTTTCCTTCAATTTTTTTAATTGTTACTTCAGTCACAAGTCTATCTCCAACTCGAACCATACCTCTCATTTCGACATCTAAGTCAATAAGTTTTCCATACTTTCCATGTTGAAGAAGGTCTTCAAATAATTTAGTAATAAATCCAAGTGAAAATAATCCATGGGCAATAACACCTTTTAGTCCTGCAGCTTCTGCAACTGCGTCGTTAATATGTATAGGATTTGTGTCACCAGATGCTTTTGCATATTGCTTTAATAAATCTCTTGTAATTCCATCAAATTCATTTTTATAAACCTGTCCAACTTTAAAATCTGATATCTTAACCATTTTTTAATAACCTCCTTTTCTTATTCCTACTGTTACTACAACATTACATACAGTTTC
>JBHLKB010000071.1:0-9262 GCA_048887205.1 Candidatus Hodarchaeota archaeon | reverse complement strand
TGTCTCCTGTATCTCTTTGAACAAAAGTTCCTAAAACATCAACTATATCACCAATAACTACAGGTTTATCAATCAGTTTTCCTTTAATTGCTTCTGCTTGTCTCTTCAAATCAATATTAGGGCGTGTAGGAGTTAGTTCTATTTCAACTGCTGGATATACATCTGCTAATTGAACGGTAACAAATTCTCCGATTGTGGCTCCTGCATTAAGTCTTTGAAGCCCATCTAGGCGAATAACTCCTTTTGCTCTATCGGCAATACTTGAAACGGCAATACCAGTAGTTTTTTTCTTCCCTCTAATCTCAATTATATCTCCAGTATTTAATTGTAAGTTAAACATTATATCTTGATCAATATAACATAATGATCGTCCACTTCGACTTTTTTCTAGCCTTTCTATTCTGAGTTTAGCTGTATCATTCATACTTTTTTTGTTTAACATTTTTATTTACAAATTTTTAATCAAATTTTTTAAAATAAAATTATCTAAACACAAGTGAAAAAAGTATTACTGGTTTATTTTCTTTTTCTTTAATTTTTATAAAAGTTGGCTAAAGGAGTTTTCAGAAATTTGTATGTTTAAGGATCTTTCTAAAAATTCCTTAAATGATTTTAAAATTTCCAGATCGGTATGTGTTTTATTTTTATTGTGTTTAATATATATTTTTCTTAAATTAATTATCTTCTTTTTTAAAGTTTTATAATTAGAATTTTTTAATAGTTTACCTACAAAAATTCTTGTGATTTTATCTAGATTCTCATTATCTATACTAGAAGAAATCTTAATATTTTTTAACTTTTTTTCTTGTTTTAAAAAATCTGTCTCAATTTGAATTTTAACTAAAAGATCTTCAAGCACAGCGTTTAGATCTAATAATTCTGAGATATCATATGTTGCTATTGGAATATCCCAATTATATTTGCCAAATTTATCGAGCCTCTGATGAATTGTATTTATCACCTTGTCTGGAATTGTTTTTCCTCTTTTTTCATTCCAATCTAAACAGACTTCAATTGGGGTGGCTATATGAATTAGGAAAAATCCTAAATTAAGAGAATCGGCGATAATTTTTAAATCATGTCTCATACTAGAATAATAATTTAAATCATCGCTAATTACGATATACCCTTTTTCTAACTCCTCTTTTATTTTTTTAAGATTTTCATTCCTAACTATATATTCTTTCTCATGATTAAATTTAGTCAACCCCAATTTTTTTCTAATAATATCTGGATCTATGATCTTAACATCCTCAATATCATACTTTTTTTTTGAGAGCAAATTTTAATTTATTTGCAAAAGTGCTTTTACCAGAAGCAGGTAATCCTACTAAACAAATTAAAAAATTTTGGTAAGTCAAGTAATTATTCATCTAATTAACATTAATATTCTTAATTAATTCTCTTTTCTGTTGCCTAGAAAAAGATTTTATTTGCAATTCTCTTCTCATTGCTTCCTTCCTATTTGGATATGCTTCAAAATATTTTAACTCAATATGTTTTTTACCACGACAAAATTTAGCTCCTGTTCCATTTCGATGTTCATGCCACCTCCTATAGAGATTGTTAGTGTATCCTGTATAAAATCTTTTTTTTCCCGTTTTAGCAACAACCTCTAAAATATATACATAGTATACAACCATTTCAAATCCTCTAAGTGATAAATCACTATTGAATTATTTATTTTTTTAGGTTTTAACTGTAAATAGATTTAGATTTTGACAGCTTAAATTTAATTATGTATATTACGATATCATAATTGATTAATTAGGTAAATAAAAATTAAATTTTTAATAGTAAACTATTATTAAATTATTAAGATTCAAATTAGATGATGAAATAGATCTAATGCCAAATGGTATCTTCTTAATTCGTTGGGATGAGGTTGAAGGGGGTTTAATATATTTAAAATATCCAGAAGATTTAGAGATCCCCAATCCAGTAGTTCAACAAATAACTATTTCACATAACTTTACAGAATCTTATATCATTACAGAAGAGAAGAACTGGAATTCTGTATCTTATTATAATGAAAATAAAGAAATGATTATTGTTTTAGTTTTAAGTAAATATGATGATGGTAATGATTACTTAGAAATTCTTGAAAAATTTAATCAAGAGATTGATAAAGAAACAGAGGAAAATAAATTAAAAAAACAAATAGAAACTATGTTTCATATTAGTCTAGATGCCTTCAGAACCACAGATGAAGTAATAACAAAACTAAGCAATGAAGTAGCATATTTAAAAACTAAAGAGTATGATTATGGAGTAAAATTTGATGCCATTACAAAATCAAATCATTTATCGGTAAAAAGCAAAATCTTGTTCTTATTAGCGATAAATGATAGTCTTACTCTACAAGACATTGAGAAATCAATAGAGACCAGTAAACGATGGTTATTCAATGTACTTAATACATTGATAAAAAATGAAGTTGTTGGATACAACTCTAATAAAGATATTTATTATTTAAATGTATGAAAGAATCTAAAATAATAATTAAAGTCCATGGTCTTGTCCAGGGAGTTTTTTTCCGATATACTACACGAAAAATTGCACGAAAATTAGGTTTAACAGGGTTTGTTAAAAATATGCCCGATAGTACAGTATATATCGAAGCAGAAGGGCCTTATGATAAATTATTGGAACTTTTAGAGTTTTCTAAAAAAGGACCTAAGCATGCTTACGTAGAAAGAGTTGAACATAAATTTACTGATCCTATAAATGAATTTAATGGATTTGATTATGCATTTTGATAATATCCAAGTAACATTTTGTTTCAAAAATGATTTCTTAAATTCTATATTTATGTCGGTTTCTTTAAAACGAAATGAATACTTAAGGATGTTTCAATCTTTACATCATAATAAGATTAAATTTCAAGCACCTTTAATTTTGAGAATGTTCGGAGCATTGAATAAAATAAATATGAGAAATGAAAATAGGTATATTTTATGTAATTTTCTTGATCAATATAGTGATAAAATGGAACTCAGTGATGATATTTATGAGTTCAATAATACTAAAACACTTAATCAACTTTTTCTATTAGCTTTTAATAAAGCTAAAGAATATAAACTGGTTCAAGCATTATACAATGAATACATCAATTCAATTAATGCAATTAGTGAAAAGAAAACTATCTGAATCAAAAGATAACATAATAAAAAAGAAGAAAATAATAAAAAAGGAAAAATTAACTTCGATAAAAGTAATATCTTGATATTCTGAATCTCCAATATCTTTTTTAGCTACACCTAAATCCCTTACTTGTTGATTCAATTTTAAAACTGCATCTCTTACAATCTCTTTTTGTTTTGCACCTGTGCAAACAATTCTTCCTGTTGAAAAAATTAAAAATACTGTTTTAGGATCTTGCATACGGTAAATTAAACCTGGAAACACTTCGGGTTCATACATAGCATATTCCATTACAATAGCGGCCATATTTAAGTCAATATTGGTGTGTAGATCTCCAGAAGCCACAATATTCTGAATCGTAATCTCAGGATTAGATATTTTTATTCCAGCTTTTCTAATATTTTTTACAACCTTATCAACAACTCTTTCTGCTTCTGCAGCTTGTCTAAGACCCGTCACAACCATTTTACCTGTGGAAAATATTAAAATAGTAGCGCGTGGCTTTTCAATTCGCATTACAAGACCTGGGAAACGTTCTGGGTTATATTCTACCTCTGCGTGACGTCTTGCAATTTGATTAAGATCTATTTTTTCTGTAATCTCCACTGTTACTGTTGCAACCACATTTTCAATCTTATAATCTAAATCTGTTTCATAATCGTATTCATCTTCTTCACCTTCTTCACCCTCTTCCTCCTCTTCTTCAAATTCATCAAGTTCATATTCAAATTCTTCTTCTGACATAATAATATTGAGTGATAATTATGATTTAAAATTTGAAAAATTATAATATTCTTTATTTCAAGGTTTTTTTGTTAATTTTATTTAAATAAATCTTCCTTTATAAAGGTGGTAGATTTAAAAAAGATTAAGGCTAAAATCACCAAATTTCGATAGTTATGAAATTATTTATCAATTCAAACTGTATGAAAATTAATAAAGAAAAATAATCTATCTAAAAATCTTTTTAGTAATATTTAAACATTTGAAATCTGATCTAGAATCCTTTTCGTTAATTCTTTAAACGCATCCTCAACATTTTCGCCAGTTTTAGCCGAAGTAATAATTAATCCCATGTTGTTTTGATTTGCGTAATCAGTTGCCTCACCTTCAGTTATTTTAATTTGCGTCTTTAAATCAGATTTATTTCCTAATAATATAATAGGAGCATCATTACGAGCATCCCTGAAACTCTGAACCCAATCATAAAGTTTTTCAAAGGTTTTCTTGCTGGTCATATCGTAGACTAATAGGGCTCCATTAGCTCCCTCTAAATATAGTTGCCTAAGAGATTTAAAAGATTCTTGACCCCCTAAATCCCAAATTTGAGCAGAAACAATACCATATTGATCAATCTCCATATCTTTCTTTAAAAGGTTAACTCCCAATGTACTTTTATAATTTTCTCTAAATTTATTTTCAATAAATCTATATACCAGAGATGTTTTGCCCACATTGGCTTCTCCAAGCAAACAAATCTTTAATACATATTTAGGCTCAGCCATTAACAATCACACAGTAAAAAACTAACATTTTTTTTTATATTCAAAATATAGTTTATACTTATTAATAATTTTCTAATAACATTTTAAAATTGCAAATTAACTTTGATACTAATATTTCTTTTAAAAATAGTAATGATAGTAAATTGATTTGCTAAATTTAATCTTTCTGGAAAAGTTTGTTGTAAAAATAGCCAAAGAGATAATATAAAAGGCTTTAATAGTTTTGTCAATCTTTCTGAAAAACTACCATGAAATTACAATGATTCTCACCGGATTGTAAACTACATGCGAGTTCTTGAGCAAAGCAATGGCGATCACTTAATTTTTCTACTACTCCTGCTAATAATCCAGCTTCAAATGAACAGAAACTTCCTGATGTTTTAATCCCTTTTTTAATTAAATCCTTTATCGATGAATGATCCTTAAGTTTTAATTGTATGATTTCATCCGTACTTTCAGTTATCTCAACTGATCCAAGATTAAATTCAGTAATTATTCGTTTTAATTCAACTGGAATTTGAGATATATCTTTTAGTGCTTTAATTTTTAAAATAGTCCCTAATTCATGTCCTAAATAATAAAAAATTGCTTCTAATTGGTGTCCTAAAGCTAGTAAAGCACCAACTTTCATATCTCCAATATCTTTACCTTCTTTTAAATTCTTTCTCATCTGGGCGAGAATTTTAGAGAGTAATTGCCTATCCATCAAATTTCACTTTATTTTTATTTTTTTTTAATCTTTTTTTAAATATTATATTTTAACTGAAGATATAAATGCATAAAGAATCGCATCTATTATTTCTTCTTCTTGAATATTTACTGAAAGCCTTTTATCTGCTATAATTAATGTGGGAACTGAAGTAATACGATACTCCTGTGTAAATTGTCGATTCTCTTCAAGATCAATGGATATTTTTTCAATTCTTAATTTTTTACCAAACAACGAAATATTTATTCTCTTTAACATATTTTCAACTGGAGTGCAAGGTGCGCAATGATTTGATGAGAAAAATAAAATTTTTGGATATCCTTGATTGATATCATCATACATTTTCTATTCTTCTTTATATTTGTGATATAATTCTTTTATAATTGCTTGAAATGCTTCATATACTCCACTACCCGTCTTAGCACTTGTTTTATAATATCCAAGGAAATTTCTTTCTTTAATAATTTCAATTACACTTTCATCATTTAAATCCTTTTCATCAACTAAATCAGTTTTATTACCAAACAGAACAATTGGGAGATCTCCTGTGTAATTTTTGATATCTTCATGCCACTCCTCTATATGATTAAAGCTATCTTCATCAGTGTGTGAAAATACGATTATTGCTGCCTTGCTACCCTTGTAAAAGGTAGGACGCATGAAATCAAATTCTCGTTGACCAGCTATGTCCCAAAAGAATAACTTACAATTATCTCCTTCGATTTCTTCATCATATTTCGAAAATTGGGCTCCTAAGGTTTTAATGTAATCCTTTTGAAAGCTACCTTGGGTATATTTTTTAATTAGAGATGTTTTCCCAACCGCTCCGTCCCCAATGACAGTTATTTTAAATACGAATCCTTTAGTCGCATCATCTTTTCCCATTTATATCACATTGTCGATTTTTTTCGAATTTTTCGTTTTTTAATGCATTATATTTCAAAAGTATACAATATTATTTTTTTGTTTACTTTTATTTGTTATTAATTTATATAAATATAAGGTAGTCTATATCATGGACATCTTAGAAAGAATTTCAAAAGTAATTCAGGAATTATATGATAGGAATATACAGATTGCAGTTGCTGAATCATGTACAGGAGGGTATATTTCGCATATGTTTACCAATATATCTGGCGCCTCTAAAGTCTTTGAAAGAGGAATAGTTTGTTATAGTAATAAAGCAAAAATAGATTTGTTAAATGTTGATCCAAAAACCATTGAGAAAAATGGTGCCGTATCAGAAAATACTGTGAAGCAATTAGCTTATAATATAAGAGTACTTTCTAATGTTAAAATCGGAATAGGAATTAGCGGTATTGCTGGGCCAACAGGAGGAACCCCAGAAAAGCCGATTGGTCTTGTATTTATCGGTTTTTCAACTGAAAAACAAACAATTACACAGAAATACAATATTAAAGCCGAACGCATTACTTTTAAAAAAAAAGTATTAGAAAAAGTAGTTCTAGGTATCGAAGAATTTCTCGAAGAAGAAATCCAAAATAATTAATGATAATTGCTAAAATAAATTAGTTTGCAATTAATTTCCCATTTTCCATTATATCTTTTTTAGAACCATCCAAGTATTCGACTGTTATGTTAACTTGCGGAGAACTTACAAAATCCCAGTGCATTTGAGAAACTGATGTACCACCCATATGATTGTTCCCTCCAAACGCTACATGAACACTCCCACCAATTTTTTCATCTGTAAGTATATATCCTATTGCTTTAGTAATTACGGGATTGCACCCAATGCCAAGCTCAGCCACATTATATGTTCTTAATTCTGGTACGTTATATTGTTTATCAAGCTCTTCACGTAGTTTAAAACTTGAAATTAATTTTTCAATGTTGGAATCAGCAGAAATTTTTTCAGTCTGTAATTTTCCATCTTTGAAAGGAAGTTCTACATTTCTCAATATTTCTTCTGAATAATATCGTTCCCTTGTCAATGGACAAAAAATCTTCCCTTCTCCCTGCGTTTCATGTGTAGGGAAAAAGACTTCACCAGCAGGTAAATTTCCCCCCAAATCTCCTATAGCAATTTGTTCATCTGAAATTATTCCATCATCAAGAGTTTTAACTCGATTTTCTATTGAAACCCAAAAGTCAGTACCAAGATTATCATTAATGTATACTTTTTTCACATTATCAAAATATTTTCCTAAATTTTTAGTAATAATGCTTAATTTTTCTGATGGAATACACATGCCGTCAACAATGAATTTTTCAAATAAGTTATAATCGATATTATAGAAATCTGCCGCTTTTTTCGAAGGCCAAGCAGCATAACACCATTTTTTTCCAGGAGCATACTCTTCTTTGTGTCCATATAAGACTTCTCTCCATGGGATTTCTGATTTTCGAAAAGCTTCAACCTTTTCTTTTGGAACTCTACTTCGAATAGAAGGGTCTTCATATCGTTCAATTATAATACGAGCATCGATATTTTTAATCATTTCCACATAATGTATTGGTATTTTTGCCAGTGTTTCTAAACTTATTTTTTCATCAGTAAACCTTGATTCATCAAAATAATCACTTATAGTGGTAAAGTGGGGGATCGCTCCTTTTCTAAGAACGCTTAAACCAATTTCATCTAATAGTTCAAAACAATATTGACCCCCTTCTATAAGTATTAGTTCGCCTTCTTTCTTGATGTTTATACTTCTTGCAATGTTTTCAGCACACAATTTAATTTTTTCCTTTGTAATCATACCGTTGAAAAATATTAGATAAATATTATTTCTTATTAAAATTCAAAATTTAAATAATCAAAGGATTTATTATGAAATACCATTATATTTAAATTATTGGATTGAATAAATTAATAGAAAATAATTCTCAATAATTTAAATCATTATAAAAAATTCTTAATAATGGTTATTCGAGAAGCAGGGCTGTTATTCAGAGGATTTACCTTAGTAAAAAAGAGTTACCATAAAACTACAAAAGGAAAAATAGATACTGATCTAAGAAGTGGATTGCTTACCGCTATTTTAAATTTTGCTCAATCTACTTTTTCGAAAGATATTGTTGAATATTTTGAAGGAAAGAAATTTCTTATTGCATTTATTGATGATAAAATTGAATCCCGAGATAGTTTTGAACCTGAGTTACTTATTTCATATGCGATTTTGGATAAGGAAAAAAAAGTTGAAAAGTATATTCACAAAATATTACGTCCTTTATTGAAAGAGGTGTTAAATGAATTTAAATCATTAAATACTGGAAAAAATCTATCTGAAATTTCTCAATTTAAGGTTTTTAAACAAAATCTTGATAAAATTTTTGGATCTGATACTCAAACTATTGATCAAAAATTAAAAGGAATATTATAAACAATTCTTAGGCTCCTTTGAAAAAAGCTTCACTTATCACTTACTTCTCTCGATTTCTTCAAGAACCAAAGTATTAATGGTAATACAATTGTTGCATCAGAAATAATTGTTGAAAATTTTGCTTTTTCATTTATTTTACCCCATGAAATTGCTTCCCTCAAAGTAGCACCACTTGCTCCTCCGGGTTCTGGACGATCCATAGTAATTTGAATTGCATATGTGGCAGAGTTCGGACAAAATTGCAATGATTGCATTATAAAATTTTTTGGAACCCCTCCTCCTACAATACATATCCCAGTTTTTTTAGCATCCCAAGCTAAATTTACCATTTTTAGCATGTCTGCAAAATGGTTTAAATTTAATTTACGGTTGTGAAAGCCTAATTGCATTGCTAAACCAGAATCAGTAAAAGCAGGACAAAAAATCGGTATATCTTTATCATAACACGCTCTAAGAATAGAACAAGAATTTCTAGGAAGTTGGTTTCCGAGAAACTTTAAAAAGGAACTAATGGACATCTGAATATCTGGTATCTTTAATTTTGATACAAAATCTTCAAT